>NZ_JBQCVA010000003.1:0-122941 GCF_051962715.1 Neisseria sp. P0008.S010 | reverse complement strand
CTGTTGCTTCTTTGGATTAGGTTTTCGTATTTCATTTGGAAATTGTAAATCTTCAGGATACTTTCGCAAGAGGTCTAGTGTGTCTAAATTGTTACCGCTATTACCTTCGAATCAAAAAGAAAAAAAAATGACAAGTATTCAAATCAAACGTAGGGGAACACAGAAAATATCAGGCATTGCTTTGGACTATAAATTGAAAGATGCTAATGATAAAACTCTCTTTTCATCTACGACGCAAAATGAAAGCGGATTGGGTAATGATTATGATAGAAGTGAGTTTGATGGAGGTAGCTATCTGCTCATTGGAAAAGAAAGTGATAACTGGCAGATGTTTGTGTATGAAGAAGATGAAGCTAAGGAGGATTTAAAATGAGCAAATCAAAATTATTGATAGTCTTCAAAGACTCTCTGGCAGGTACGCCTGAAAAATTACGCTATCGCGTATATATTAATAGTGTACAGATAGGGGAAGGAGTGGTGATACAAAATAGAGATATTGCTTCTTATCAAATTACATGGCACGAAAATCGACTGGTTATTGATGCGGGAAGAGCCATTGTACCTAAGCAACCTTTTGATTATGTTGAAGTTAAGGTAGTAGCTGCAAATGGGTCGGAAAAAGTTATAGGCCGGCATAACCATTTGAGACCAACAAATACGACTGTGGCTTTGGTCTCTCCCTGGGTAAGAGTCCCCTTAGCCGGAGGAGGAACGTTTGAGGGGGATTTTTTTGAAGTTGAGTATAATATTAGACATCAAAATAAAAATTTATTTGCAAAGGTAGTTATTAAAGATATTCCGAGGAAAATTGTATTAACAGCATTGAAATATAGAGGAAGCAAAAAATGGGAGTACGACACTGAAAAGACTTCAACGAGAAGAGTAAAGAGAACAGTTTGGACAAATGATTCACGCGCAGGCTTATTTATGGGCAAACCTACGGCTAAAGAAATAATAGTAACTGAAAAGTTTAAATATCCTAATCCTTCAAATAAATGCAGTACATTCGTTTATGATGTACTACAAGAGGTTGGTATTAATATCCCATGGCTGCCTCATGGTTGGATACCTAATGATTCTCCTCCTTTGGCAAGAGAATGGGGAGATGATAAATTGACATTTCTAAATAATGATTGGTTGCTTTTAAGAAATAAACCATTACCTGGTGATATTGGTTCATTTGATGTTAGAAGAGATTATGGTAGAAAATGGGAGGATGCTTCTGGTCATGTAGGTTTTATTTTGACAGACGGGGTATGCATTTCTGCCGGGCATAATAAAGTAGAGGTCAATGATGCAGGATTTAGAATGAAAAATGGAACAGCTTCACGAAATGATTTTGATTTTAAAACTTTTCGTAGGTATAAACATAAGGTAATTAAAAGATGAAAAAAATATTTTTATTTATTACCTTGTTTTTATTGCTGCCATTATTAACTTTTTTAATTTATACGGAGATTCCTTATAGTGGGTGTTTAAATTACAAGCCAGCTAAAGATTCGGCATTTCTACGAGTCATTGATGAATTGTCTGAGGAAAATACAAGAGAATATTTATTAAAACGTAATCTTGTTGGTGGATATACATGGAAAGATTTTGAATATAGTCCTTACGATTTTACTGCTGATGACCGATTAGATTTTATTTATAAGGATCAAGATAAATATATATGCGATGCGGCACACGTACTGCTATCCCAAGATTATGATCAATCCCAAAAGGCATATACAATCTTATTGATGCAACATATTTCGATTAGAGAGCATTTATACTTAGCAAAAATTGCGAATCAATCATATGGTCAAAAGATACTGACAGATAAAGAAGCATTAATTAATTTGTTTTACTCACCAGACTTACATGGGACAGGAACAAACGCTAAATACCGATGGCTACCGGCATGGAGAAGGGAATTCGGAAAATATGCTGAAAAAATGCTGACCGGAGAGCAATTAGAAATTATAAATAAAAGATTATTTTTTAGTGAATGGTAGAAACCTTGGGTTAGCGTTTAATAGTCATAAAGGCCGTCTGAAAACTACTTTCAGGTGGCCTTCCCTTCATATGCTCATTATCCTACAACCCATTACCCGTCCCTCGATACGCCGCCTACTATCTGACCGACGACGATAAAACCCGCATCGGCTATTGCGACAGTGGCGACCACCTCAGCTGGGACACTATCAGCTGGGTGTGCAAACAGAAACTGCCGCCGGGAACCGACAAGGAAGCCTTGCGTCAAGCTAGGCTGTCGGACAAGAAGGATGCTTCGGGCAAAAAACGGCACGGTCAAAATCGTGCTGGGCACAGGACGCTATGAATTTGCCCTCAAAGATAGACTGGATGCAGATCATCGCTATCGGTGCGGTCGTGGTTCTGGTTATTGCCATCGGCGTGGCGGTCACGTTTTTTACCGCCGGGGCGGGTACCGCGCCGTACGCCGCTTCGGTTCAGGCTTTTTTGACTTCTACAGGAGGAAAACCTATTCAGAATTGGTCATCTAACATAAATGAACGGAAAAATGATGAATATAAATTTTTAGATATTTATGCAAGGCATAGGGAGACTTATGGAAAGCAACCGATGACTGATTCAAAAAGTCGCTATAATCATTTAAAAGAAATATTGAAATGAAGGATATGCTATGAAGAAAATTATTTTAATATTCTTTTTTTATAGTAGTTTTGTTATGGCAGAAAAAAATATTTTTCCTGTTCATGATGTACAGAATTTGTTAGGTTATGGGCAGCTAGAGTTTTTAAAGCCAAACAAAAAAAATATTTTTATGCGATATACTATGAAAAGTAAAGGAATAAAAACATATTCCTTACAAGATGGCTGTTATCAAAAAGATAAAGTAGATAATTGTGTATCTGAAGTTGTTTATCTGGAATCTTCACCTGATGGTAGTTATTCAATACTTATGCATATAGAAGGGGGTATGGTAGAGGATTTAGAAGAAAATTCATCTCATTATCATGAAACTAATAATATTCTGATTTTAAACCATAAAAGTGGATGTTTGGTTATGGCGCCTTCTAAATACTATGTTAATTGGAAGGGGAGGAATACTTTAAGTGATGGTGATGTGGATATTAATTTAGATAAATATTTTAGAAAAATACCTATATTTTATAGAAATAATAAATTGGTTGCGGAGGATTATTATGGTGTGGCTAATGTAAACAGTTGCCGTAAATCTCAATAAATCTCTTACAAAAGTATTTTGGGCTGTACTAAATTAGCAGATATGTTACCCTCAAAATATGAAGATAACACACTGCAAATTAAAGAAAAAAGTACAAAAAATTCAAGTAGTTTCTTTTGAACTCTCTTGTTTAATTTACAATTATTTATCTGCATTTTTTCATGCCTAGCATAACTGCTAATCTACGTCAGCTCCAAAATTAATTTCTACTCGCAAAACTTTACACAAACCAGTATGATGGCGTTTTATATCGGTCGGAAACCCGTTTCCGACGCTTTTTTGTATTCATCGCCGCGGTCCGTTCGGGCTGCGGCCATCACATCAAGGAGGTGCATTCGTGTCTGAACAACAACAATCGCAGCGCGAAACTTTTTCCAGCCGGAAAGCCTTTATGTTTGCCGCCATCGGTTCGGCGGTGGGCTTGGGCAATATCTGGCGTTTTCCCTATGTCGCTTATGACAACGGCGGCGGCGCGTTCATTATTCCCTATCTGATTGCGCTGATTACGGCGGGTATCCCGCTGCTGCTGCTCGATTACGCCATCGGCCACCGTTATCGCGGTTCGCCCCCGTTGGCGTTTCGACACGTTTCCAAATATTTCGAGCCGTTCGGCTGGTGGAACGTGCTGACCAACGTCGTCATTTGTACCTATTACGCCGTGATTCTCGGCTGGGCGGTCAGCTATACCTTCTATTCGGTTACCGGAACATGGGGCGCGCAGCCCGAAAGTTTCTTTTTCGGCGAATACCTGAAAATGGCGAAAGACCCCGGTTTGGGTTTGGATTTTGTCGGCAGCGTGTTGTGGCCGCTGATCGGTGTGTGGCTGTTTACCATCTTCATCCTGGCCGCAGGCGTGCAGAAAGGCGTGGCGCGTGCGTCTACCTTCTTTATGCCGCTTTTGGTGGTGATGTTCGTTTTGATGGTCGGCATTTCGCTCACGCTGCCGGGCGCGACCAAAGGCTTGGACGCGCTGTTTACGCCCAATTGGTCTAAGCTGACCGAACCAGGCGTGTGGGTGGCGGCTTACGGCCAGATTTTCTTCTCGCTTTCCATCTGTTTCGGCATCATGATTACCTATTCGTCGTATCTGAAACCCAAATCCGATTTGGGCAGCACCGGTTTGGTGGTCGGCTTTGCCAACAGCAGTTTCGAAGTATTGGCCGGTATCGGCGTGTTTGCAGCATTGGGCTTTATGGCCGCCTCGCAGGGTAAGGAAGTCAGCGATGTTGCCTCTTCCGGCATCGGCTTGGCCTTTATCGCCTTCCCGACCATCATCAATCAGGTGCAGGCTCCCTTGGGCTCGATTATCGGCGTACTGTTTTTCGGTTCGCTGGTGTTCGCCGGCATTACTTCCCTGATTTCCGTGGTGGAAGTGATTGTGGCCGCCGTGCAGGACAAATGGAAAGTGGCGCGCGTGCCGGCTACATTGGCCGTGTGCATTCCGATGGCGGTGATTTCCACCCTGCTGTTCGGTACGACCACAGGCCTGCCCGTGTTGGACGTGTTGGACAAATTCATCAACGTTTACGGCATCGTGGCCGCCGGTTTCATGTATGTGCTGGCTTTGGTGGTGTGGGAAAAACTGCCGCTGCTGCGCAAACACGTCAATTCCGTTTCCTCTTTCAAAATCGGCATTGTCTGGAACTTCTTCATCCTCACTACGCTTAATGTGTTGGGCTACATGCTGTTCCTCGATACCCGCGACCTATTGGCGAAAAACTACGGCGGTTATCCCGATTGGTTCCTGAATATTTTGGGCTGGGGTATGGCCGGCGGCCTCATCGTATTGTCCGTCATCCTGACCTTCCTGCCGTGGCACCGCAGCGCGGCCACTATTGCCCCGATTGACAACAATAAAGGAGACTTGGAATGAGCACAAATGCCATTATTATGATGATGATTTCCCTGGTAGTGATTTGGGGCGGATTCGTCGTTTCCATCCTGCGTCTGCCGAAAGAGCAGAAAGGGCAGGAGGAATAAAGATACAGGCCGTCTGAAAAGACGACGGCTCGGATGGAAATATACAACCGCCGCCATTCCCGCGCAGTCGGGAATCCGGACTTCGATTTTTCAGAAGTGGAAGGGAATTGCCGTTATGCCCAACCTCCGGATTCCTGCTTGCGGGAGAATGGCGGTGGCTGTGTTTTAAAGTTTCCGCTTTGCCGTAAAAACATCCTGCACGAACCGCCGAGATTGAAAAGGACAAAAATGAATCCGAACAACCAAGACTTACGCACCCGCTTTATTTTCGACGACATGCCCGTCCGCGGCCTGCATGTCCGGCTGGAGGAAGTGTGGCGGCACATTGTCGGCCGCAAACAATATCCCGCCGCCATCCGCCGCGCGTTGGGCGAATTGCTGGCCGCAGGCGCACTGCTGTCGAGCAACCTGAAACTTGAAGGCACATTGATTGTGCAGGTTCAGGGGCAAGGCCGTCTGAAAATGCTGGTGGTGGAAGCCACTTCCAACCAAACCTGCCGCGCCACCGCGCGTTGGGACGAAACCGCGCAAATAGGCGGCAACGAAACCCTGCGCGACCTCTTGGGCGAAAACGGCGTATTCGTCATTACCGTCCAGCCGCAGGACGGCGAGCCGTGGCAGGGCGTGGTACCGCTGGAAGGCGGCAGCATCGCCGAAATGCTGACCCACTACATGCTGCGTTCCGAACAGCTGGAAACCCACATCACGCTGGCCGCCGACGGCGACACCGCATCCGGCTTGCTGTTACAGCGTCTGCCGGAAGAAACCTTGGACGAAGAGGCATGGGCGCACGTTACCGCGCTGGCCGATACTGTAACGGCGGAGGAGTTGCTGAAATTAGATGCGCAACACCTGCTGTACCGCCTGTTCCACGAAACCCCGCCGCGCGTTTTCGAACCGGAAACGCTGGAATTCGCCTGCACCTGCTCGCGCGGCAAAGTCAGCGACATGCTGCTGATGCTGGGCGGTGAGGAAGTCGGTTCGATTGTGGCGGAAGAGGGCAGCATTTCGGTGGATTGCGATTTCTGCAACGAAAAATACGTATTCGACGAAACGGACGTGAACGCGCTGTTCGATGCGGACGTGGTGAATGCCGTGCGCGAAGAGCAACACCGTTTGCAGTAATAGCAAACACATGACAACAGAGGCCGTCTGAAAACTTTTCAGACGGCCTCTATTCTTTGCGGAAATACCTGCTTTGATAAGGCGGCACGAAGCGGCGGGCACACGCCGGCCACGCCGGCCATCAGGCAGGCTGATGACGTCCATCCGAAAATAAAATTAGCCAAAATGTCCGCCGGGATTTTAAATCGCGCCATACCGGTTTGCCGGCTGAACACAAAGTAAGAGGAGATTGAAAAATGGATAAGCAGACGACGTCTAAAGTGCTGTCGCATCCCAAGTTCCAAACCATGGCCAAACAGAAATCGATTTTGGGCTGGACGTTTTCCGCCGTGATGTTTGTGGTCTATACGCTGTTTGTCGCCTATCTCGGCATCGATCCACAGGCGTTTGCCACGCCCGTGTCCGAGGGCGGGATAACAACTTGGGGGATTTATATCGGCCTGGCCGTGATTATATTTGCGGTGGCGATTACCGGCATTTATGTTTATGTTGCCAACGGCCGTTTTGAAGAAACCACCCGCGAAGTGGTGCGCGAAGTAACGGAGGGGAAAAAATGAAAAAGATGAATAAATTTTATTTTGCCTTTGCAGCCTGCTTGGCCGCCAACGCAGCATGGGCGGCAGACGCTATTTCCGGCGAGGTGCAACAGCGTCCGCTGAATGTTCCAGCAGTGGTGATGTTTTTTATTTTTGTTGGCGCCACGCTGTTTATCACCAAGTGGGCGGCAAAGAAAAACAAATCGTCCAAGGATTTTTACACGGCCGGTGGCGGAATTTCGGGGTTTCAAAACGGTTTGGCGATTGCGGGCGACTTTATGTCGGCAGCGTCTTTCCTCGGTATTTCTGCCATGGTGTTCACGCGCGGGTATGACGGTTTGATTTATTCCACCGGCTTTTTGGTCGGTTGGCCGCTGGTGTTGTTCTTGGTGGCCGAACGGCTGCGGAATTTAGGCAAGTTTACCTTTTCCGACGTGGTGGCCTACCGTTTGCAGCAAACGCCGGTTCGCCTCTTGGCCGCTTCCGGTTCGATTCTGGTGGTGATGCTGTACCTGATTGCGCAAATTGTCGGTGCAGGCAAACTGATTCAGTTGCTATTCGGCATGAATTATCTGTCGGCCGTGGTCATTGTCGGTGTTTTGATGGTGGCGTATGTGTTGTTCGGCGGAATGTTGGCGACCACTTGGGTACAGATGATTAAAGCGGTACTGTTGTTGTCGGGTGCGAGTTTTATGGCTTTCGTGATTTTAAAAGCATCGGGTTTCAGCATGGAGCAGATGTTTGCCAAAGCGGTGTCCATTCATGAAAAAGGCAGCAAAATTTTGGAGCCGGGCGGTTTGGTGAAAGACCCGATTGATGCGTTGTCGCTCGGATTGGCTTTAATGTTCGGTACGGCCGGCCTGCCGCACATCCTGATGAGGTTCTTTACCGTGCCGGATGCGAAGGAAGCGCGTAAATCGGTGTTTGTCGCCACAGGCTTTATCGGTTACTTCTACATCCTGACTTTTATTATCGGTTTCGGCGCCATTATTTTTGTGACCAAGGACAATCCGAATTTCTTTGCGGAAATGGTGAAAGACGGCAAAACCGTTTATGAAATGATAGGCGGCAGCAATATGGCGGCGGTGCATTTATCCGAAGCCTTGGGCGGCAATATGTTCTTAGGCTTTATTTCGGCGGTGGCATTCGCAACCATTTTGGCCGTGGTGGCGGGTTTGACCCTGTCGGGAGCTTCGGCGGTGAGCCATGACATCTATGCGTCGGTAATCCGCAAAGGAAAGGCCACTTCCCATGAGGAAATGCGGGTTTCACGCGCTACCGTGCTGATTTTGGGTGTTTTGTCGATTATTTTCGGCTTGATTTTTGAAAATCAAAACGTTGCCTTCATGGTCGGCTTGGCTTTTGCCGTGGCAGCTTCGGCCAATTTCCCGATTTTGGCACTGTCGATGTTTTGGAAAGGATTGACCACGCGCGGCGCGGTTGTCGGCGGATATACCGGCCTACTGTTGTCGCTGGTGATGATTATTTTGGGGCCGAGTGTGTGGGTTAGCGTGTTTCATTTTGAATCACCCATCTTCCCCTACGGTTCGCCCGCCATTTTCAGCATCCCCGCTGCCTTTATTGCGGCTTGGCTGGCTTCAATAACTGACAAATCTGCCCGTGCCGAAGAAGACAAGGCCGGTTATGAAGAGCAGTATGTCCGTTCGATGACCGGTATTGGAGCGGAAAAGGCTTCCGACCATTGATGATGTTGTGCAAAGGCCGTCTGAAAACCGAGGTTTCGGGTTTTCAGACGGCCTTTTTTGTACGGCAGCCGTTTAATGCAGATGCTCGTAAATGGTTTCCGCCAATGCCTTGCTGATGCCTTCGACTTGTTCCAAATCTTCTTTGCTGGCGGCAACGACGCCGCGCAGGCCGCCAAAGCGGGTGAGCAGGGCCTGGCGGCGTTTGCTGCCTACGCCGGGGATGTCGCTGAGGGAAGAGGTAACGCGGGCTTTGTCGCGTTTTTTGCGGTGGCCGGTGATGGCGAAGCGGTGTGATTCGTCGCGCACGGTTTGCAGGAGGTGCAGGGCGGGGCTGTTAGGCGGCAGGCGGAAGGTCTCGCCGGTGAACGGGAGGATGAGTTCTTCCATGCCGGCTTTGCGTTCGGGGCCTTTGGCGATGCCGACCAAGGGGATGTGCAGCCCGAGTTCTTCCCATACGGATACGGCGATGCCGATTTGTCCTTTGCCGCCGTCAATCAATACGACATCGGGCCATTTAACGGTCTCGCCGTTGGCTTCGGCTTCCTGCATTTTGCCGTAGCGACGGGTGAGGACTTCGCGCATGGCGGCGTAGTCGTCTCCGGGTTTGGCGGTGGTGATGTTGTAGCGGCGGTATTGCGAGGGTTGGATGTTTTGTTCGTCGTACACGACGCAGGAGGCGATGGTGGCTTCGCCTTGGGTGTGGCTGATGTCGAAACATTCGAGTCGGTTGAGGTCGTCTGAATTCATGTTCAGGATTTTTGCCAACTCGTCGATGCGGTGTTGCTGGCTGCTTTGTTGCAGGCGGCGTTGGGCAATCGCCATCTGTGCGTTTTGTTCCGCCATTTTCAGCCAGACTTTGCGTTCGCCTATGGTTTTGGTTACGAACTGCATTTGTTTGCCATGTTCGCCCTCTAAAGCTTCTTTCAAGGCGTCGGGGACGGGGAAGTTGCTGATGATGATGTCGGGTTTGCTTTTGCCCAGATAGTGTTGGGCAACGAAGGCTTCGGCGTAATCTTGTCCGTTTGGTTCGGGGTCGTTTTTGGTGTCGGGGAAAAAGCTTTTGTCGCCGACGTGCCGCCCGCCGCGTATGCTGACCCAGTGTACGCAGACGAGGCCGTCTGAAACGGCAAGGGCGAGCAGATCGATGTCGTTGGGGTTGTTGGGGTTTTTGCTGTCGATGAACTGGTTGCTCTGCATGACGCCGAGCGCTTGGATTTGGTCGCGGTAGCGGGCGGCTTCTTCAAATTGCAGGTTGGCGGCGGCAGTCTGCATTTTGTGTTGCAGGGTGCGGGTCAGTTCGTCGGTTTTACCGTTGAGGAAGGTGGCGGCTTGACGCACGCTGTCGCGGTAGTCTTCTTCGCTGATGTGTCCGACGCAGGGCGCGGTGCAGCGTTTGATTTGGTACAGCAGGCAGGGGCGGTCGCGGTGTTCGAACACGCTGTCTTCGCAGGTGCGCAGCATGAAGACTTTTTGCAGGACTTGTATGCTGTCGCGCACGGCGTTGCTGTTGGGATAGGGGCCGAAGTATTGGTTGGGCTTTTTCAGCGTGCCGCGGTAATACGCCATCTGCGGATATTGATGTCCACTCAGCATTAAATATGGATAGCTTTTGTCGTCGCGGAAAAGGATATTGTATTTGGGCGACAGGGCTTTGATGAAGTTGTTTTCGAGAATCAGGGCTTCGGCTTCGGAGCGGGTGATGGTGGTTTCGATGTGGTGAACCTGTTTCACCATCAAGGCGATGCGCGGGGAATGGTCGTTTTTTTGGAAATAACCGGACACGCGCCGCTTGAGGTTGACTGCTTTGCCGACGTATAAGACGTTGCCGCCTTCGTCGAAAAAACGGTACACGCCGGGCAGGTTGGGCAGGTTTTTGAGGAAGAGGGGGATGTCGAAGTCCGTGGTCATGGAGTGGGTGGTGTTGGTATAGTTTTTCAGACGGCCTGAATTATAGCAGGCCGTCTGAAAAGGAAACCTACGGCAGATGAAAACAAACAGTTCGGACAGCCTGCTATAATGCCGCCCTTTTACCTGCCGGAGCAATAAAGACATGTTTGCCGTTATCGGAGGCAGCGGCCTGACCCGCATTCCCGAACTCGAAATCACCGGACGCAGAATCGTCCGCACGCCATACGGCCTGCCCAGTGCGCCGCTGCTCACCGGCAGGAGCGGCGGCCGCGAGCTGGTGTTTTTGGCGCGGCACGGCCTGAACCACACGCTTGCGCCGCACGAAATCAATTACCGCGCCAATATTTGGGCGTTGAAGTCGTTGGACGTTGTCGGAATTATCGCGGTATCGGCGGTTACGTCGTTAAATAGCGATTGGCGGTCGGGCTCGCTGGTTTTGCCCGACGATTTGATTGATTACACCAGTGCCCGTTCCGCCACCTTCTTTGAAAACGACAACTGCGGCGTGGTCCATACCGACTTTACCGAACCTTACGATGCGGCCTTGCGCCAAACCCTGCTCGAACACGCCGCCGCGCGCGAGACCGTGCTGCTGCCGCAGGCGGTATACGGCTGCCTGCAGGGGCCGCGCACGCCGACCCGCGCCGAAATGCGGCGTTTGCGTCGGGACGGCGTAGACATATTCGGCATGACCGGCATGCCCGAAGCGGTATTGGCGCGCGAAGTCGGCCTGCCCTATGCCCACCTGTGCGGCATCGTCGCCCATGCCGATGACGGTGCGGCGGCGGACGAACGCAGCCGGAAATCCTATGATGCCATCGAACAAATCCGCCGCCTGCTGGCAGATTGGTAAACGGGAGCCGGAAATGGAAGGATACCCTTTGTCGTCCGCAAAGGCCGTTTCAGCGGGGCGGAATACATCGTTTCAAGCTATTAAACCATGAATCACGCCACGTCTTTTTCCACTCCGCCCGCACAGAATGCACAGGCCATTGCCTGGGTATTCGGCCGGCCCGTAACCGACCTGCCGCAGGATTTGTTTATCCCGCCGGACGCGCTGAAAGTCGTCTTGGGCAGTTTCCAAGGGCCGTTGGACTTGCTGCTCTACCTCATCCGCAAGCAGAATATCGACGTGCTGGATATTCCGATGATTAAAATCACCGAGCAATACCTGCACTACATCGCCCAAATCGAGGCGCAGCAATTTGATTTGGCGGCGGAATACCTGCTGATGGCGGCGGTGCTGATTGAAATCAAATCGCGGCTGCTGCTGCCGCGCACCGCCGAAACGGAAGACGGGGAAGAGGCCGACCCGCGTGCGGAACTGGTGCGCCGCCTTCTGGCCTACGAACAAATGAAACTGGCGGCGCAGAGCTTGGACGCACTGCCTCGCGCCGGACGGGATTTTGCCTGGGCGTACCTGCCGCTGGAAATCGCCGCCGAAGTCCGCCTGCCCGAAGTCGTCCTGTCAGACCTGACGCAGGCCTGGCTGGCCATCCTCTCCAGAGCCAAACACAACAAAAGCCATGAGGTCATACAGGAGGCCGTGTCCGTCCGCGCGCAAATGAGCGGCATCCTGCGCCGCCTGCAAACCGCGCCCTGCCGTTTTTCCGAACTGTTCCGTCCGTCGCAAGGCCCGGCCTATGTGGTCGTTACCTTTATCGCGCTTTTGGAATTGGCGAAAGAAGGGCTGGTCAGAATCGTTCAGCCGGAGAATTACGCCGAAATCGAAATCAGCCTGAACGACGCGCCGAACGAAGAAACCGCGCCCGATGCCGCAGCGGCACAGGCGGAATAAACCGACAAGGAAACCCGAAAATGGATACACTGCCGTTTCAAAACGAAATTGCCGCCCGGATGCTGGTCAATACCGAAGGCGAAACCATACATCCCGACGCCCGCTTTTTTCAGACGGCCAACGGCTATTGGGCAGCCTGGTACGAAGGCACGGCGGCAGTCCTGCCGCCAGATGCCGCACCCGGGGAACCCTGTTTTTGGGTGGAGGGCGCGCACGACATCGACGAACTGGCAGCCATGTTGGAAAACGGCGAATTCGACGATATGGAAACCTTCGACGGCGAAGAGGAAGAATGGCATGAGGCAGGGCATACCTGCGGTTGCGGCTGCGCGCACGGGCATGAAGCCGATTGAGTGGGCCGGCAGGCTGTTTTCAGACGGCCTGCAAGCAGGAACCGCCCGTTTGCCGTGAAACGGCGGCGAAGGGATGATTTACCGAGTTTATTTCATTTCCGTTCATCGGCTTATGGGAAAACCAAAAAATTTTTCCCCTTTATTTGTAAGAAACGGCCGCCCTCGCCGTCTAAGCGTGCATCAAGACATCGGAGGAAGTTTCTTATGGATAAAACGCTCGGCCTTTGCCGCTCGACGGAAGATTGCGGCAAAGGCATTTCAATGTTGGCGTTGCGGCTGTTTGCCGCCTACGAATTCGGCGAGGCAGGCTTGGCCAAATGGCGCGGCGAAAACTGGTTTGCCGATATACGGGATGCGTTTCCGTTTCCCTTCGACCTGCTGCCGGCGGGTTTGAGCTGGAATCTGGCGATGGGGGCGGAATTGGTCGTACCCGTTTTGCTGGTGTTGGGCCTGCTGACGCGCCTGGGTGCGCTGGCATTGATGATACTGACCGCTGTGGCCTGGTATGCGGTGCACGCGGGCAACGGCTACAATGTTTGCGACAACGGCTATAAAATGGCCTTTATTTACCTGCTGCTACTGTTGCCCCTGCTGTTGCAGGGCGCGGGAAAGTATTCGCTGGATTACCTGCTTTTCCGCAAAAAATAGCTTTCAGGCCGTCTGAAAGACGGAAATTTTGCTTTCAGACGGCCTTTTACAGCCTGCCGGACTGTTTCCGGTATATTCATTCGTTTTTTAACACTCAGGAGTAAACATATGAAAACCACTTCTTCTTTGGCCGCCCTGGCCGGTGCATTGGCATTGATGGGCACACAGGCTGCCGCCGCTGCCGACCAAAACGCAAAACCCGCACAAACCGTTCCGGCCAAAGCGGCAGCGAAAAAAGCAGCTGAAGGCGCATGCGGCGAAGGCAAATGCGGCGCGGCCAAACCCGCTGCAAAAGGCAAAGCCGCCGAAGCCAAATGCGGTGCCGCCAAAAGCAAAGCGGCCGAAGGCAAATGCGCGGCCGCCAAAAAAGCCGCCCCTAAAGCGGCCGAAGGCGCATGCGGCGAAGGCAAATGCGGCAGCCACTAATCCGGCCGCATAAATAAACCGAGGCCGTCTGAAAAGGCACAATCCGTTTTGACAACGTTAAAACGCGCTTTCAGACGGCCTTCCTTACAGGAACATCCGATTTCGAAAGGAACGATATGGCAACCACACTTCAAGGCGCGGGCTTGGGCTACAAGCGCGCGATGGCGGAGGATTTCCTGCACCTCGACCCCGCAGGCAGCCCCATCCGCTTTATCGAAGTCGCACCGGAAAACTGGATGCGTATGGGCGGCGCGGCGCGCAGGCAGTTCGACCAAGTGGCGGAACGCTTCCCCGTCGCCTGCCACGGCTTGTCGCTTTCCTTGGGCGGACAAGACCCGCTGCGGGTGGATTTCCTGAAACAAATTAAAGATTTTATCGCCCGCTACCGCATCGGCTTTTTTTCCGAGCATCTGAGCTATTGCGGCGACAACGGTTTTGTATACGACCTTTTGCCGCTGCCGTTTACCTGGGAATCCGTGCGCCACACCGCCGCGCGTATCCGCCGCGTGCAGGAAATATTGGAAATGCGGATTGCGGTGGAAAACACCTCCTATTACGCCCACAGCCCGCTGGCTGAAATGAGCGAAGTGGAATTCCTCAACGCCGTCGCACGGGAAGCCGACTGCGACATCCACCTCGACGTGAACAACATCTACGTCAATGCCTTCAACCACAACTTGTTGGCCGCGCACGACTTCATCGACCAAGTGGATGCGGGGCGCGTTACCTATATGCACATGGCCGGGCACGACCGGGAAGGGGACGACCTGCTGATTGACACCCACGGGCAGGCCGTTTGCGGCGACGTATGGGAACTCTTCGCCTACACCTGCTGCCGCCTGCCGCACAGCGTGCCGACCCTGCTCGAACGCGACAACAACCTGCCGCCGTTTGCCGAACTCGAAGCGGAAGTGGCGCGCATCACCCGAATCCAACAACAAACGGAACAGGAGCGTCATGAAAACCATGCAGCCTGACAACGGAAGCGGCCGCAGCGCGGCCTTTCAGACGGCCTTGGCCGACTATGCGCGCGGCGCGGCGCAAGCCCCCGAAGGCGTGGACATCGGACGGCTCGGCGTCTACCGCCGCCTGCTGCTGAACAACCTAAACAGTTTCATCGACTTATGCTTCAGTGCTTCCGGCAGTTTCGCCGAAGCCGGCCTGTGGCAGAACCTGCAACGGCGTTTCCTGCTCGAAGCCCGCCCGCAGTCGCCGTTTTTCAACGACATCCCCAAACAGTTTCTCGACTACGTCCGCAGCAGGCCGGAAAACGAAAGGCCGTCTGAAAACATCCTGCACATGATGGCTTTCGAAACCGACCTCCTGCACGCCGAAACCGTCATCCAGCCCGAAGCCGCCCCGCAATGGGACGAAAACACTGAATTGCGCTGGGCCGAAGGCGCGCGGCTGAAACACTATCCCTGCGACTTCGTCTCTTCCGGCCTCGAACGCATAGACGGTGCGGCCGCCGACGTGCTCACCTGGCGCGACAACGCGGGCAAAGTATATTACACCGCCCTCGACGGAGCCGACCTGTTACTGCTGAACTACTTCCAAGAAGCGGGCGCAGACACGCTGTCGGGCATCTCGGCGCAACTGGCCGCGCTTTCAGACGGCCTCGACGCTTCAGATTGGCTGGAAGAGACCGTCCGAAGCTGGGTGGAAGCAGGCGTGCTGCTGCCCGCGCCTGCCGGGCGGAATCGGGATTTATGACCACGCCCGGACAAGACACCTACGGCCGCTTGCTTGCCGCCCTGCGCCCCGGCCTCCTGCGGTTCGCACTCATCCAACTGCGCGACCAGGCGCAGGCGGAAGACATCGTGCAGGAAACCCTTGCCGCCGCTTGGGGCAAGCTCGGCCAATTCCGCGAAGAAGCCGATTTGAAAACCTGGGTAACGGCTATTCTCAAAAACAAAATCGCCGACCATTTCCGCAGTGGCAGGCGCACCGCCGTCAGCCTCGACAGCCTGCGCGAAGAAAACGAAGCCGCTGACCAAGCCTGGCACACCTGCTTCGATGCCGGCGGCCACTGGCTCGAAACCGCCGCCCCCGCCGCCTGGCGGCCGCCGGAAGACTATGCCGAACAGCAGGATTTTTTCCGCACGCTGGAAAACTGCCTCGGCGGCCTGCCGGAAGACACCGCCCGCATCTTCTACCTGCGCGAAATCATGGGCATGGAAGTAGAAGAAATCTGCGGCCGCTTCGGCATCGGGCGGGACAACTGCTACGTCATCCTGCACCGGGCCCGCAACAGCCTGCGCCGCTGTCTGCAACTGCGTTGGTTCGACATCGGCGCGTAAGGAGGAAAACATGTTCAAATGCCGCGAAGCCTGCAAACTGCTGTCCGAAGCGCAAGACAGGAAACTGACCCTGCGCGAACGCGTCCTGCTCAACTTCCACCTGGCCGTCTGCCCACCTTGCCGCCGCTACCGCAAACAGCTTGCCTTTCTGCGTGAAAACCTGAAAAAATGGCTGTCCGACAAATATTCCTAAATCCCGTTTATCTGTTTTCAGACGGCCTCTGCATCGAAAAGGCCGTCTGAAACAAACATCAGAAAGAGAAAATCATGCAAACACAAGCCGTTATCGAACACATCGTCCGCTGGCTGCACGACTATGCCGGCCAGGCGCGCGTTAAAGGCTTTATCGTCGGCATTTCCGGCGGCATCGATTCCGCCGTCGTTTCCGCATTGGCCGCCCGAACAGGCCTCGACGTGCTGCTGTTGGAAATGCCCATCCGCCAGCAGGCCGAACAAATCGACCGCGCGCAGCAGCACATTGCCGATTTGCAAAGCCGTTTTGCCAACGTCCGCAGCCTGCGCGTCGACCTCACCCCCGCCTTCAACTGCTTTGCCGACACGGTGGACGTAAACGAATCCGAATATCCGGCCAAGCAGCTCGCGCTGGCCAACAGCCGCGCCCGCCTGCGTATGCTGACCCTGTATTACTACGGCCAAATCAATGGCCTTCTGGTTACGGGGACGGGCAACAAAATCGAAGATTTCGGCGTGGGTTTCTTTACTAAATACGGCGACGGCGGCGTGGACATCAGCCCGATTGCCGACCTCACCAAAACTCAGGTTTACCGTTTGGCCGAAAGTCTGAACATTATCGAGGCGATACGGAAAGCCGTCCCCACCGACGGCCTGTGGGACACTGAGCGCACCGACGAACAGCAAATGGGCGCGAGTTATCCCGAATTGGAATGGGCGATGGACATCCCAGCCGACAAGCAGCCCGAAGATTTCGAAGGGCGGCAGCGCGAAGTGCTGGCGATTTACCGCCGTCTGAACCGTGCCGCGCAGCACAAAATCCAACCGATTCCGGTCTGCAACGTGCCGAAGGAGTGGTTGGCATAGGGCATGGCGGCAGTGAAACGGATTGACCCGAAAGACGGTGCCGTTATCCGCTATACATGCTTTGAGGCCGTCTGAAAAACAGTTTTCAGACGGCCTCAATGTTTGTCGGTTTTGTTTGCTTAAAAACCGGACGGTTTTTATTTTTTGGTTTCACGGTCGCTTCGGCGGCCGTCGGCTTCATATTTGCCGCCGCGTATGTTCAGCCGCTCCAGCAGTGCGCCGTCTCCGGACGGTATGCCGTCCACGCACCAGACATCGTGGAGTACGGCGCGTACGGCGGCATTGCTGGTGGCTGCGCCGCCCAATTCCTGCCATTGCGGATTGCGTGCCTTGATCCAGCGTTTGTTTACGGGATCGCCGTAGGCATAAATTTTGTAAGAGTGTTTTTTGCCTTGTTGGCTGGAGAACGAGCCGGGCGCGCAATACAGTGCCTCGCTGCTGATGTTGTCAATGCCTTTTCCCGAACGGAGGTTGAGGACGTAGCGTACGGTGCCGTCTTCGGCCGCATGGATGCTGTCGGGGGAAATCAGGAGGTGTTTGTCGAAGGTGGGGGAAACGTAGAGTTCGAACCATTTTGTGCCTTCGGCAGGGAAGGGGGGCAGGGCTTCTTCCGCTTCGGTGAAGGTGCGGCGTTTGATGTCGGCCTCGGTTTCCACATAGCGGGAGCTGTTTTCGTTGTCTTTCAGGCTGAACCTTTCCGCTTGGGCAAAGGGGGCGGCAAGCAGGAGGGCGAATAGGGCGGCGTATTTTCTCGGCATGTCATTTCCTTGTGTGGGAGGTTGTGCGGCGGATTCTAGCACCAACGGCGGGTCGGCAGACAAGTTTTGCCGTACCGTGGGGCGGTATGCCGACGAAAGGCGTATAATCCGCCGCTTTTGATTTGAGGCGATGAAAATGAGCGAACATTATCTCGATGTAACCGGGCTGAAATGCCCGCTGCCGATTTTGAGGGCGAAAAAGGCTTTGGCCGCTTTGGCCTGCGGCGACGTTTTGACGGTCGATGCCACGGATGCGGGCGCGCCGGACGATTTTGCCGCTTTCTGCCGCCAAACCGGTCATGTGCTGCTGGCTTCGGAGGAGCGGGAAGGTGTGTTCAGGCTGGTTCTCCGCCATAAATAGGCTGCAATAGGCTGCGGCGGATAAAGGTTCAGGCCGTCTGAAAACCGGAACAACGGTGTTTCAGACGGCCTGAACCGTGTGCGCGTTTAGAAACGCCGTTTCAGCCCGCAGGCCTGCATGATGCTGGCGGCGAGTTCTTCCACCGATTTGTGCGTGGTA
The DNA here is from genome assembly GCF_051962715.1 of Neisseria sp. P0008.S010. Classification (NCBI taxonomy): domain Bacteria; kingdom Pseudomonadati; phylum Pseudomonadota; class Betaproteobacteria; order Neisseriales; family Neisseriaceae; genus Neisseria; species Neisseria sp. P0008.S010. The sequence goes on along the minus strand of NZ_JBQCVA010000003.1, from coordinate 104,616 downwards.
TTGGTGAACGGGATGTCGAAGCGGCGGAACATGGCCTGCGCGTCGGCCACTTCCTGTTTGCAGGTGGAGATGCTGGCGTAGTTCGAATTCGGGCGGCGTTCTTCACGGATGTCGGCCAGTCGTTCGGGCTTGATGGTGAGGCCGTAGATTTTATTGCGGTACTGTTTCACCATCGGCGGCAGGTCGGGTTTGTCGAGGTCGTCGGGCGTGAGCGGGTAGTTGGCGGCGCGGATGCCGTATTGCAGGGCGAGATACAGGCAGGTCGGGGTTTTGCCGCTGCGCGATACGCCCATCAGGATTACGTCGGCATCTTTCAGGTCTTTGTCGCTGACGCCGTCGTCATGGTTGAGGGTAAAGTTTACCGCTTCCATGCGGGCATCGTAGCGGGCGGTGTCGGAGATGCCGTGATTGCGTCCGACTTCGTTGCGGGCCTTGGTGCCCAGTTCTTTTTCCAATATGCCGAGGAAGGCATCGAAAAAACTCAGGTGCAGGCCCGGGCTGTTGCGGATGATGTCGCGGATTTCTTCGTTGATGATGCTGGAAAAAACCAAAGGCCGCATGGCGGTCTGATTGGCGGCGGTTTCAATGATTTTTACCATCGCGCGGGCTTTGTCCGGCGTATCGACGAAGGGGTAGGTGGAGCGTTTGAATTTCACTTCCTGAAATTGGTCGAGCAAGGCTTCGCCCATGCTCTCGGAAGTCAGGCCGGTGCGGTCGGAAATAAAAAAGGCGTGTCTGCGCGACATAATGATGCGGCTCTCTTTCGCTGTCTGGTTTGGAAAACAGGCGCGGATGATAGCAAGATGCCGTCTGAAATTGAAGTGAGGGACGGATGTTACATGGCGCTACATGAAATTTTGGTCAAATATAATTTAGCTATTAAATTTCTTTTTATTTTCTTTATTGGCATAAAATTTCTTTGTTGTGCGTAAAATTTGCTTGATTAGGGGTTTGCAATATCATTTAACTATAAGATTTGGTGGTGTTTACATCGGTTTTACATTTGTCGGGCGGATTTTGTTTCACTCGACTACAATGAGGCGGAGCGCAATTTTCAGACGGCCGAAACACACGGGCCGTCTGAAAAAAGCATGACACGAAGGCACAGGCTGGTTACAATGCCGCGCTGAATTCTTACCTTTCCCAACCTTTATTTTGGACGACACAAATGGCTGAAAATTATGTTATCTGGTTTGAAAATCTGCGCATGACCGATGTGGATCGCGTTGGCGGAAAAAACGCTTCCCTCGGCGAGATGATTAGCCAACTGACAGAAAAAGGCGTGCGCGTGCCGGGCGGTTTCGCCACAACGGCGGAAGCCTACCGCGCATTCTTGGCGCATAACGGCCTGAGCGAACGCATTTCCGCCGCGCTGGCCACATTGGATGTGAACGACGTAAACGAATTGGCGCGCGTCGGCAAAGAAATCCGCCAGTGGATTTTGGAAACCCCGTTCCCGGAAGAGCTGGACCGCGCGGTTGAAGAAGCCTGGAACAAAATGACGGCCGATGCGGGCACTGCCGCCATTTCCGTTGCCGTGCGCTCATCCGCCACCGCCGAAGACCTACCGGATGCCTCTTTTGCCGGGCAGCAGGAAACTTTCCTGAATATCAACGGGCTGGACAACGTCAAAGAAGCCATGAAGCACGTTTTCGCTTCGCTTTACAATGACCGCGCCATTTCCTACCGTGTCCACAAAGGTTTCGCGCACGATATCGTGGCCTTGTCGGCAGGTGTGCAGCGCATGGTCCGCTCCGACAGCGGTGCTTCGGGCGTAATGTTTACGCTGGATACCGAAAGCGGCTTCGATCAAGTCGTCTTCGTGACTTCGTCTTATGGTTTGGGTGAAATGGTGGTTCAGGGTGCGGTCAATCCCGACGAATTCTATGTCCATAAACCGACTTTGCGTGCCGGCCGTCCCGCCGTGTTGCGTAAAACCATGGGTTCGAAACTGATTAAAATGGTGTTCACCGAACAGGCCCAGGCAGGCAAGTCCGTGCAGGTGGTGGACGTTTCGGCCGAGCAGCGCAAACAGTTTTCCATCAGTAACGAAGAAATTACCGAGTTGGCACAATATGCGCTGATTATCGAAGAACACTACGGCCGCCCGATGGACATCGAATGGGGCCGCGACGGCGTGGACGGTAAAATCTATATTTTGCAGGCCCGCCCCGAAACCGTTAAATCCCAAGAGGAAAGCAGCCGCAGCCTGCGCCGTTATGCGATTTCCGGTGAGAAAAAAGTATTGGCCGAAGGTCGGGCCATCGGCCAGAAGGTCGGCCAAGGCAAAGTGCGCCTGGTGAAAGACGCTTCCGAGATGGACAGCGTGAAAGAAGGCGACGTATTGGTTACCGATATGACCGACCCTGATTGGGAGCCGGTAATGAAACGCGCGGCAGCCATCGTTACCAACCGTGGCGGACGTACCTGTCACGCGGCGATTATCGCGCGCGAATTGGGTATTCCGGCCGTCGTTGGTTGCGGCAACGCCTCTTCCGTCCTGCAGGAAGGCCGGGAAGTAACGGTTTCTTGTGCCGAAGGCGACACCGGCTTTATTTACGACGGTTTGCTGAATGTGGAAGTCAGCGACATCGCTTTGGACAACATGCCCGCATCGCCGGTGAAAATCATGATGAACGTGGGCAATCCCGAATTGGCTTTCTCGTTCTCCAGCCTGCCCAGCGAAGGCATCGGCTTGGCGCGCATGGAATTTATCATCAATCGCCAAATCGGCATCCATCCGAAAGCATTGCTCGAGTTCGAACGTCAAGACGAAGACGTCCGTGAGGAAATCGAAGACCGTATCGCCGGTTATGCCTCTCCGGTTGATTTCTATGTGGATAAAATTGCCGAGGGCGTATCCACGCTGGCCGCTTCCGTATTCCCGCGCAAAGTCATCGTGCGGATGTCCGATTTCAAATCCAACGAGTACATGGGCTTGATTGGCGGCAGCCGTTACGAACCGCATGAAGAAAACCCGATGTTGGGCTTCCGCGGCGCGGCGCGTTATGTTTCCGAAGACTTTGCCGAATGTTTCGCTTTGGAATGCCGTGCCTTGAAACGCGTCCGCGACGACATGGGGCTGACCAACGTCGAAATCATGATTCCGTTTGTCCGCACCTTGGCGGAAGCGGAAGCCGTGGTTAAGGCATTGAAAGCCAACGGATTGGAGCGCGGTAAAAACGGCCTGCGCCTGATTATGATGTGCGAAGTGCCGAGCAACGCGCTTTTGGCCGAGCAATTCCTGCAGTATTTCGATGGCTTCTCTATCGGTTCAAACGATATGACCCAGCTGACTTTGGGTGTGGACCGCGACAGCGGCGGTTCGATTGCTTCCTCTTTCGACGAACGCAATCCTGCGGTTAAAGTTATGCTGCATCTGGCTATTTCCGCCTGCCGCAAGCACAACAAATATGTCGGCATCTGCGGGCAAGGCCCGTCAGACCATCCCGATTTTGCCAAATGGCTGGTGGAAGAGGGCATCGATACCGTTTCGTTGAACCCCGATACCGTGATTGAAACTTGGCTGTATCTGGCCAAAGAAGTGAAGAAATAAGCGGATTGGCGTAACAAACCCTGCATATCGGAACGGTATGCAGGGTTTTCGGTTTTATCGTCCGGCCGTTAGTGAAGAAAGCAGCGGGCAAAGGGAAGGCCGTCTGAAAATACGGCAGGGGATTTTCTCCCGCAGTGTTTTCAGACGGCCTGACGTATTGGAAAATCGATTATCGTGCGTTTTCCAATTTTTTACGTTCAAACACTTCGCGCGGTTCCAAATTCTTTAAGAAACGCGCCAGTTCGGACAACGCGCCTTCGTAAACGCCGCGTTTGAATTCGATAACCTCGTCTATCGGTGCCCAGTAATCGTGCCAACGCCAACCGTCGAATTCGGGGTGGCTGGTGGCGCGCAGGTGCACATCGCTTTCGCGTCCGACCAGTTTCAGCAGATACCAAATCTGTTTCTGCCCGCGGTAAGAGCCGCGCCATTCGCGCCGTACCCAGTTGTTCGGCACGTCATAACGCAGCCAGTCGCGCGTGCGCCCGATGATTTTCACATGGTGCGGCAGCAGGCCGACTTCTTCCATCAATTCGCGGTACATGGCCGTTTCCGGGCTTTCGCCCGGCTTGATGCCGCCCTGCGGGAACTGCCACGAATGCTCGCGCACCCGCTTGCCCCAGAAGACACGGTTTTGGCCGTTGATGAGGATGATACCGACATTAGGGCGATAGCCTTCCCTGTCCAACATGATTCCGCCCTCGTACAAATTTCAAATCGGGCGATTTTCCCATATTACAGGCCGTCTGAAAAGCAAGCGGCGGCGTATCGATAACGTAACAGGCCGTTAAAAAATGTCGGCCAAACCCTGAAAGCCGCTTGCATCGTACGGGCTTTTGCCGTTTAATGCGCGGCAACACCGTTAAGAGAGAGAAGGACATTCAGGATCGCGGCGGGGTGCGCCGGAAACCGTGAAAATACGGCAGGCGGAATCATTTTTTCCAGCGGAACCTCAGCCGGCTGCAATTGGGCCGGAAGATGCGGTTGCGCACACTCCAAGGACACACCCATGAAAAAAATACTACCGGCATTCGTGCTGAGCGCCCTGCTGCTTGCAGCCTGCGGCGGTTCCGACCAAACATCCGACGGCGCGGATACTGCCGCAGACAAACAGTCTGCCGCTACAAAAAAACTCAATATTTTCAACTGGTCGGATTACGTCGATCCTGACACTGTTTCCGCATTCGAAGCGGCCGAAGGCGTTAAAATACGCTACGATTTCTACGACAGCAACGAAGCCTTGGAAGCCAAGCTGCTGACCGGCAATTCCGGCTACGACCTGGTTGCCCCTTCCATCTCCAACATCGGCCGCCAAATCAAGGCCGGTGCCTATCGGGAAATCGATAAAAGCAAAATCCCGAATTACAGCAACATCGATCCCGAACTGCTCAAACAGATGGAACAGGTCGATCCCGGTAACAAATACGCCGTACCGTATTTTTGGGGCATCAACACCTTGGCAATCAACGAAGACAAAGTGAAAGCCGCTTTGGGCGATAAATGGCCGGAAAACGAATGGGATTTGGTTTTCAACCCCGAATATACCGCCAAACTGAAACACTGCGGTATCAGCTTCTTCGACAGCCCGACCGAACAGTACCCGCTGGCCTTGAAATATCTGGGCAAAAACCCCAACAGCGAAGAAGCGGCCGACATTGAAGCCGCCACCGATTTGATGAGGAAAGTGCGTGGCGACATCAAACGCTTTACCTCTTCGGGTTACATCGACGACATGGCATCGGGCAACCTGTGCGTCGCCATCGGCTACGGCGGCGATTTGAACATTGCCAAAACCCGTGCCGAAGAAGCGGGCAATGGCGTGAAACTGCGCGTGCTCACCCCGAAAACCGGCGTCGGACTTTGGGTGGATTCCTTCATGATTCCGCGTGATTCTGCCAACGTCCTCAACGCCCACAAATACATCAACTACACCCTTCAGGCCGACGTGGCGGCGAAAAACGGCAATTTCGTCACCTACGCACCGGCGAGCAAACCGGCGCGCGAACTGATGCAGCCGAAATATGCCGCCGACCCGTCGGTCTTCCCCGACGACGAAGTCCGGGCCAACAGCTTCGTCGTCCTGCCCAAATCGCGGGAAACCGTCAAATTGCAAACCAAACTGTGGCAGGAATTGAAAGCAGGGCAGTAGCAAAGGCAACAGACCAAAGAGGCCGTCTGAAAAACCTTTTTCAGACGGCCTCGACAGCCTATCAACCTTCAATAAAACGGGAGTAACAGCCATGGCAGGAAAATTAAGCGGCAGAACCATCTTGGTAACCGGAGCCTCGCAAGGCATAGGCGCGGAAGTGGCGAAACACTGCGCGGCCGAAGGCGCGACAGTCATCTTGGTGGCGCGCCGCCAGAAACGCATGGAAAAAGTGTACGACGAAATCGTTGCCGCCGGTTCGCCCGAACCTTTTGCCGTCTGCTTCGACCTCCTCACGGCAGAAGAAAACGAATTCGCCCAACTGGCCGCCACCATAGGCGAAGCCACGGGCGGGCGGCTGGACGGCATCGTACACTGCGCGAGCTGCTTCACCGCCTTGTCCCCGCTCGAATTCCAAACCGTCGGCGACTGGGTGAAACAATACCGCATCAACACCGTCGGCCCGATGGGGCTGACCCGCGCCTTCACCCCGCTGCTGAAACAGTCCGACGACGCATCCGTCCTCTTCGTCAGCGAAAGCCACAGCGAAAAAGCGCAGGCCTACTGGGGCGGGTTCGGCGCATCGAAAGCGGCAGTGAACTACCTCGCCCTCAGCATTGCCGACGAATGGGAACGCTTCGACAACCTGCGCGCCAACATTTTGATTCCCGGCGCGGTAAACTCGCCGCAGCGGGAAAAAACTCACCCCGGCGAATCGAAAAGCGAACGGCGCGAACCGGCCGACATCATGCCCGCCTTCATTTATTGGCTGGGCAGCGAAAGCAAAGGCAGAAACGGCGAAACGGTTTATTTGTAGCCTGTTAGCGGAAAAAGGCCGTCTGAAAACGCTTAACTGTTTTTCAGACGGCCTCACATTGAAATAAGCATCCCCATACGGCTTTGCCGTTTTGATTGAATTTAGCCGGAAGAAAACAGCATGAAGATTTTAAAAAGCATTTTGCCCGCCTTAATGGTTTCGTCAAGCCTGATATTCCTCAGCCCGCCCGTTTCCGCCGCACCCAAGCAGAAACCCGCCGCCGGGCAGGCCGACAGGATGCGCATTGCCGACAAAGTCGGACAAAATGATTTGTACGGATTTTGGGGCAATGCGGCAGAAAATGAAGAAGGTTCGCTGATTAACACGACGGCCATGCATCCTGACGGGACGGGTGTGGACACAATGATTCTGACGGTCAAAGCCGAGGGCAAGCCCGTTATCATCAAACAGCAATTCACTTGGACATTCGACGAAGAGCGGCAGGTGTTGCGGCAGACCGTTACCGATTATCGGGTTGTGAAAAACGGCAAAGAACAGCGGGACAGGCAAGAAATCGGCAAGAAAAGTACGATCAAAGTCAGGATGCTAGTGGTCGATAACAAGCCGAGTATGCTGGAACTGACCGATGAGGCAAGCGGCAATCGGATGAGTTATTTCAGGCAAGATGTAGAAAAATTCCTCAACACACTGGAAAATACGGCACAAAAACAATAAGCGCAAACAGGCCGTCTGAAAACGCCGAACCGGTTTTTCAGACGGCCTCCCAATATCATTACGACAGCGGAAACCGACACATGGCAAAAGCCCCCAAAACCATCTACCAATGTACCGAATGCGGCGGCACTTCCCCGAAATGGCAAGGCAAATGCCCGCATTGCGGCGAGTGGAACACGCTTCAGGAAAGCCTTGCCGCGCCCGAACCGAAAAACGCCCGCTTCCAATCTTGGGCGGCGGATACCTCGACCGTCCAATCCCTCTCCGCCGTTACCGCTACCGAAGTGCCGCGTAATCCGACCGGCATGGGCGAACTCGACCGCGTATTGGGCGGTGGTCTGGTTGATGGTGCGGTCATCCTGCTCGGCGGCGACCCCGGCATCGGCAAATCCACGCTGCTGTTGCAAACCATCGCCAAAATGGCGCAAAGCCGCAAAGTGCTGTACGTTTCCGGCGAAGAATCCGCCCAACAGGTCGCCCTGCGCGCGCAACGTTTGGAACTGCCCACCGAAGGCGTGAACCTGCTTGCCGAAATCCGCATGGAAGCGATTCAGACGGCCTTGAAACAGCATCAGCCCGAAGTCGTCGTCATCGACTCCATCCAAACCATGTATTCCGACCAAATCACCTCCGCCCCCGGCTCCGTGTCGCAGGTACGCGAATGTGCCGCCCAACTGACGCGCATGGCGAAACAAATGGGCATCGCCATGATACTGGTCGGACACGTTACCAAAGACGGCGCGATTGCCGGCCCGCGCGTGCTGGAACACATGGTCGATACCGTGCTGTATTTCGAGGGCGACCAACATTCCAACTACCGCATGATACGCGCCATCAAAAACCGCTTCGGCGCGGCAAACGAACTGGGCGTGTTCGCCATGACCGAAAACGGTTTGAAAGGCGTGTCCAACCCGTCCGCCATCTTCCTCGCCAGCTACCGCGACGACACGCCCGGCTCGTGCGTTTTGGTCACACAGGAAGGCAGCCGCCCGCTTCTCGTCGAAATTCAGGCATTGGTCGATGACGCGCACGGTTTCACCCCCAAACGCCTCACCGTCGGCCTCGAACAAAACCGCCTCGCCATGCTGCTTGCCGTCCTCAACCGCCACGGCGGCATCGCCTGTTTCGACCAAGACGTGTTCCTCAACGCCGTCGGCGGCGTCAAAATCGGCGAACCCGCCGCCGACCTCGCCGTCATCCTCGCCATGCTCTCCAGCTTCCGCAACCGCCCGCTGCCCGAAAAAATGGTTGCCTTCGGCGAAATCGGCTTAAGCGGCGAAGTCCGCCCCGTCGCACGCGGACAGGAGCGACTTAAAGAAGCGGAAAAACTCGGCTTCAAACGCGCCATCGTTCCCAAAGCCAATATGCCGCGCAATGAAAAAGAGTTCCCAAACCTAAAAATCTTCGGCGTTTCTAGCCTTCAGGAAGCCATCGAAATCTGCCGCGATACGGAAAACGCGGCATAGGTTTCGGCAGGGTATCAAAAGGCCGTCTGAAAAGCTTCGGACTTCGTTGAAGTCGGGCTTTCAGACGGCCTTTTGATGTCTGCCGATGTCTGCTGAAGGGTTGGCCTGCTTAGGTGGCAGACAAATGTCCGGGCAGATACGGCGGACTAAGTTTGGCCGTCGGCGGCAGGGTAACGCCGCATCAGTTTCAGCAGCCCGCGCATGGAGGAGCGGCGCAGCCAGGCTGCCAGCATCATGGCAGGATAGAACAACAGGAAGCCGTAAGGATGGAGGCTGTCGGGAATGATCAGCATCAAAAACAGGCCGATAGCGGCAATTTCCAGCACCGTGCCCAAATGGCCGTTTTGCACTGTGCGGGCAACGTGTGCGGGCAACAGCAGCGGCCAGACGGCAGCGGCATACAGGGCGCAGAACGGCTGTTGCAGGCGGGAGGCCTGCCCGTTCAATAAGAGGTTGATCGGGCGTTCGACGGCGGCGAGCCAGTTTGGTTTGTGCTCAAGCAGGTAGAGGGCGGCGTTGAACCACAGCAGGATGGCGCAATAGGCGGCCGCGATGCCGTTTTCGGGCAGCAGCTTCTGATCATTCAATGACCAAGACATGGCGAGCAGGCCGGTTACAGACAAGCTGATTAAAAGCCAGCCGTATTTGTGTGCATTGAGGCGGATAATATAGTAAGTCCATGAAAATAAAATAATGAGGGGGAAGACGATGACGGCAAAGTCCGGATTGTCGTGCAAGGGGGAAAACTGTAGGGCTGCGGCGGCAGCAGGCAGGACAAACAGGATGGCAACCGCCATGGCCGGGCGGTATTTGAAATCCAACCAAAGCCGCTGCCATTTTTCCGTTTGTGGGAAATGTACGCTCATATACAGCGATTGATTGTGGAGCGCGGAGGTCAGGCCGGCCGCAAAGGAGACGAGGAGGGCGGCAATCAGCAGGCCGAAAAATGTTTGATTCGGAGCGGCGAACGACAGGGTAAACAGCAGCAGCCCGAGGATGACTATCCAAGCCCCGTAGCCGGTTTTCCCTCCTTGCAGGAGGTCGTAGAGTGAAAAATGGGACAAGGCGAGGGCTTCGCGCTGCTCTTGGGTGGTTTCGGACGATAAGTTCGGCCAGGATAAAACGGCGGCCAAGCCGGCAAGCTGTTGCCTGAAAAATCCGGGCTGTTTGCCGAGGAAGCGGTCGAAGGCGCGGGTGTAGGGGATGGGGTCGGGTTCGGCATCAAAACGGGTTTCGCCGTCGGAGCGGGCAAGCAGGCGGGAGAGGACTGCGGTTTCGCGAAAGTTCTGCAGCCGCATCATTTCGACGGGTGTGAGAATCCGGCCGTGCTTGTCTTCGTGCCAGCCGAAATAATCCGACCATTCTATCCACAGCAGCGGGTCGTAAATGTCGTGCCGGCGCAGGAAGGCGGCGCACATATACGATGCTTCTTCGCTGCCGCCCAAAGGCATTTGGTCGAGCATGGCGAAAATTTGTTCGCGGTGTTCCAGCAGGCTGTTGCAGCCGCCCTGTTCAAACCATTCTTCCAGCCGGGTTTCGAGCTCTTCGGGCAATATTGCGGCATAGGGGCCGTCTGAAAAACCTTTGTCCGTATCGGCTGTGCTTTCTTCGGGCCAGCCGAAAGTGTCCGACCATTCCGACCACAAGAGGGGGTGGGTAATGTCGTGTTTGTGCAGGAAGTCGAGGTAGTAGCGCGACATTTTCCCGCTCTCGTCTAAGGACATTCCGGACAGTGAGGCGCGGAATTCGCCGAGTCTGTTCAGCAACCCTTCGCTGCCCGCTTCATTGAACCATTGCTCCAGTTTGGATGACAGGTATTCGGGGCTGTGTATGTTGCGGCCGTCTGAAAAGGCTTTATCTGTATCGGAAGCGGCGGATGTGCCGTCAAACGAACTTTCAGACGGCCTCTCAACGGTTTTTTCTTCGCCGTTGCTGCCGTTTTCCCAAGCAGGGGGAATGGCGGATGTGCCGTCTGAACAGCCGGTTTGCCCTGTTTCGGCTTGCCCGTTGTTTTCAGACGGCCATATATCGCCGTCGGCATCTTCGTCTTCATCACCGGCATCGACATGGATATAGGGTGCGGCGGCAAGGGCGTAGTCGAAGGCTTCGCGCAGTTGTTGGTAGGCTGCCGCGTCGTCGTCGGGGCGGGTGGTTTTCAGTTGTTTGGCGTAGGCGCGTTTGATGGCGCGTTCGTCGTTGGTGGGTTCTATGCCCAGTATTTGCCAACAGTCCATATTGCTTTGCTTTTAAGGGAAAGGCCGTCTGAAAGTAGGATTTTGTTTTCAGACGGTCGGTTGGGGCGGGTTGGTTAATCAGTTTTTTTCCATTTTTCCGGAAGGGCTTATTTTCCAGTGTTGCCCCTGCGCGTCTGTTGCACGGCCGTATATGCGTTTGTCTATCTCTTCCGCCAGCGGCGAGGCGGCGGTGAAGCGCGCGGGCTGGACGATTTTGCCTTGGCGGTCGATATAGCCGTAGCGGGTGTTTTTATCGTGTTGCCCGTCGGAACGGTTGGACAATATCGCCAAGCCGTGCCGGAAATCGGAAATCTGGCCAAGCGAGGGCGGCAGGATTTGGCGGCCTTTGCCGTCGGCCAGCCCCCATTTGCCGTTTTGTTTGAACGGCAGGCGGTTTTCGGAAAGTGAGCCGACATCTTGATAGCGCGGGGCAATCAGGACGCGCCCTTTCAAATCGGCAATGCCCCATTTGCCGTTTTGCCGCACTTGGAGGTGGGTGAGGCGGTAATGTTCGTAACCCGGGCGGATTTGCTGCCACACGAATGAGGCGGATACGGCGGGTGTGCCGTTCGGTCTGATTTCTATCAGGCCGTAGCCGCCGTTTCGTTTGGCGGCGGCATATTGGCGGTTGACGGAGTCGATGTCTTCGTATTCGAACGGCAGTATGGTTTGACCGTCGCTATCCGTCATCCCCCATTTGCCGTTTGAATTTTGCAGGATGTAGCCGTAGGGTTCGGCGCATTTTGCGTTGCGGTAAGCGGTGTTGGAGGCGGCGCGGCCGTCGGGGAACACGATGCGGAACAAGCCGCCGCGTCGGACCAGATAGGAGTGCGGCGGTTGTTTGTCGAAGCGGAAGCCGTCTTGCTGCATTGTGTGTGTGCGGCAGACGGTTTCCTTTAAAGTGTAGCCTGCCGGTGCCGTCAGCGGGCGGATGGAGAAGGCGGAAACGGCGGCAGACGGCAACAGGATGCAGAGGCTTAATGATATTTTGGTCATGTTCGGTACTTGGTGTGAGACGGATTGAAGGCCGTCTGAAAATAAAGCAGACGGCCGGGTGTTTCAGACGGCCTTATCTGCGCCGCAGCTCTCCGGGCAGACCCATATCGGCCCATTTCACAATGTTGGCCACCTCGGCCGGATTCAGTTCGTAAAACTGGCCGCGCTTCAGGCGGTTGGGCAGGCCGATGGGGCCGAAGCCGATGCGGACCAAGCGGCTGACCGTCAAATCGAAGTATTCGAATATGCGCCGTACTTCGCGGTTGCGGCCTTCTTTAATCACGACGTTGTACCATTTGTTGACGCCTTCGCCGCCTTGTTCGCGGATGCGCTCCACTTTGGCCAAGCCGTCTTCGAGCATGATGCCTTCTTCGGTCAGCATCCGCATTTGTTCGGTCGTTAGGCCGCCCAGCGTGCGCACCGCATATTCGCGTTCCACCTCGAAGCGCGGATGGGCGAAACGCTGCACCAGTTCGCCCGAGGTGGTCAGAATCAGCAGGCCGCTGGTGTTGATGTCCAAGCGGCCGATGGCGACCCAGCGGCTGCTGGCGGCCTGCGGCAGGCGGTCGAAGATGCTGACGCGGCCTTGCGGGTCGTCGCGGGAGACGATTTCGCCTTCTTGTTTGTAATACAGGATGATGCGCGGCAGGCGATCTGCCCATTTGAGTTTGATGATGTTGCCTTTGACCAGCACTTGGTCGTCGGGCGTGATTTTGTCGCCCAGTTGCGCGGTTTTGCCGTTGACCGTTACCCAGCCGTTGTTAATCCAATCTTCCATTTCGCGGCGCGAACCGACGCCTGAGGCCGCCAGCACTTTTTGCAGGCGTTCGGGTTCCATGCGCGACAAATCGCTGCGGCGTTCTTTCAAATCGCGCGCGCGTTCCATGATTTTTCGGTTCGGGTTGCGGACGACCAGTTTTTTTGCTTTGGCGGCATGCTGCTTCGGTGCTTCAGTGCGGTTTTCAAAACGGTTTGACGTTTTGTTTTCAGACGGCCTCTGCACGGCGGCACGGCCTGATGCAGGCTTTTCAGATGGCCTTTTTGCCTTTGCTGCCGTGTTTTCAGACGGCCTGCGGCTGTTTTTCGGTTTGGCGGACACGCCGTCGCGCCATTGTCGTTTGCTGATTATTTTTTGGGTCATAATGTTCTCCAACCCGCCGGACGGCGGGTTCTTCTGCGGCTTGCGCGGCAGGGGTTGGTAAAAGATTAGCAGAAGGCGGCATCCGCCCCTCCTATATCCGTGATTTTGAAATTGCCGCCGCAAATTTTCAGGCCGCAACCGTGTTCGCTGCCCCATTTTGTGCCAAATTCCAGGCCGAACAGCGGCGGTTCGCCCACATCAAATAGGATGTGTATCGCCAACAATGTTATGTCTCGGACGGGAAACCATCCACCCAAGAGCCGTACACTTTTTGGCCGTAATCAAAAACGGCGGCGACCGCCTTGGCGTACCACAAGTCCGATTGGCCGACAAATCCGGCGATTTGTTCAACATAGGCTTCGGTCGGGGGACTGCCGAAAACGGCCAAATCGTTCGAAAGGGACAGTATGATTTCTGCCGCTTGCTGCGGGATTCTGACGGTTGTATCACCGTTTCCGTCCAAAACGATATTTTGCCTAACCATGATTTAATTTACTCTGTTTTTAAGCCGCTCAACGGGTTTTCTTCACGGCGATACCCAGCCAGCCGCCGGTTACGCCCACCAATCTGAAAGGCAGGCCGTAAACATAGCGGACTTTGGCCACTATGCCCGGGTCGGTTTTTTCGTCCTGTATCAGTGCATAAGCCAACATGGGGTGCAGTTCTTGCGGCCAGCCGCCGCTGTCCACCACTTGCAAAATCAGTTCGTCCGATGTGGCAGGTTGGACGATTAGGGCACACAAGGGTTGGTTTTTCGTCCGCCAAAAGCCGTATTTTTCGTCTTTTTCTTCTTCGCCTGCAGCCAGATAGTAGGGTCGAACCTTCCAGTCGGGCTGTCCGGCTATCTTCCAGCCGTCCGGCTGTTTTTGTACTTTCATAGGAAGCTTAAATTCGCGGGTCAGCTCATCGGCGAAGCTGCCACCTATACGTTTGTCCCGCTCGAATGTGCCTTGCAGGGCTTTTTCGCATTCGGCGGGGATGGTGTCGGCATGAGCATTGACGGCCAAGGCGGCCAATAGAGTTGCCAATATGGTTCGCATTATTCTTCACTTTCTGTTTGATTGATATCGGTTTCTTCCGTTGCGCCGTCTTGGGGAAACACTTCGGGCAGGACGAGTTCGCCCAATTCGGTCAGCGGCGGCAGTTGTTCCAGCGTTTCCAGCTGCAGGTCGCTCAAAAAGGCGGGTGTGGTTGCCCATAGGGCGGGGCGGCCTATGCTGTCGCGGTGGCCGATGACTTCTATCCAGCCGCGGTCTTGCAAGGTTTGCATGATGTTTTGCGAAACGGCCACGCCGCGTATGTTTTCGATGTCCCCGCGCGTTACAGGCTGCTGGTAGGCGATGATGGCCAGTGTTTCCATTACGGCGCGGGAATACCGCGGCGCACGCTGTTCCTGCAGGCTGCCGAGCCGTTCGAATGCGGCTTGCGCGATTTGGAACCGCCAGCCTTCGTGGGTATGCACCAGTTGCAGGGCGCGGTTTTGCCAGCGGGTTTTCAAGGTGGCCAGCACGTCTATGAGCTTGTCGGCCGACAGCGGCGGCACGCACAGTTCGCGCATGGCTTTTTCGCTCAGCGGTTCGGTTTGGGTCAGCAGGGCGGCTTCGATAAGCGTATCCGGGGGAAGCGTGTTATTCATGATGTTTTCGGTTTTCAGACGGCCTTCCATATACACTCGGGGAGGCCGTCTGAAAAAAGGGTTTCCAGTGGTTCAGGCCGTCTGAAAAGCCTGTATTTGTTGCAGGATGCGGCGCGATTTGATGCCTTCCGGCAGGCGGAAGTCCAGCAGCATCCTGGTGATTTGCAATGCCTGTTGCAGGCTTTCGCCGTTGTCGAAGCGGCCTGCGTGCAGTTGCAGCAGGGTACTGCCGTTTGCGGTGATACCGTTTGCAGTATTCGGTGCCGATGCCAGCAATAGCGGGGCTTGTTCGGCTTGCAGCAGGTATTGTTTTTCCGCTTCGACGGCTGCTCCGTCGGCGTCGTGCAGCAGGTCGGGGGCGTAGCCCAGTTCGGTCAGCAGCCGCCATTCGAAGCGGCGCAGGGCGGCAACATGGTTGTTTCGTGTGCAGATTTC
Organism: Neisseria sp. P0008.S010; assembly: GCF_051962715.1. Classification (NCBI taxonomy): domain Bacteria; kingdom Pseudomonadati; phylum Pseudomonadota; class Betaproteobacteria; order Neisseriales; family Neisseriaceae; genus Neisseria; species Neisseria sp. P0008.S010. Next base: position 89,514 of record NZ_JBQCVA010000003.1, on the reverse strand, counting down.
CCGGTGTGCTTCGGCCAGCGCGTCGTATAGCTTCGGATGTGGGTCTTCGCGCGCGGTCAGTTTCCAAACCAGTTCGTTCAGGTACAGGCCGCTGAAGAGGGCCCTGCCTTGCGGTTGGGGCCAGCCGCCCAGCCATTCGGCGCGGTGCAGGGTTTTGAGTTCGGTGTTGCCGTACCATGATGCGTCGATGGGGACGAACGGGACCAAGATGCCGCGCAGTTCGCTCTGCCTTTTGCGCGCGCTGCGTGCCAGCAGGGCGACGCGGCCGTAACGTCGACTGAATACTTCGAGCCTCAAGCTGCTTTCACGCCAGGGTACAGCATTCAGCAGGAAAACGGGTTCGTGGTTGATGCGGTGGTTGCGGTCGGACATGGTGCGGACGAGGCCGTCTGAAAAGCGGTTTGCAGGTGTTTTCAGACGGCCTTGCGGTTATTTGCTGTTGTATTTTACGTCGTATTTCAGTTCGGTAAGGACGTTTTTCAGGTTGTAGTCGAGGATGTCTTTCACCAATTCGGGCATTTCCGAGGTAACGGCCTGATAAAGCTGTTGGTTCAGGTTGGCGGCCTGGCGGGTGATGGCGGTGCGGACGACTCCGTTTACGGCATCGGTCAGGTGAGGCATCAGACGCTGCATCAGGCGGTCGATCAATTCTTGTTCCGACAGGCAGAATACAGGGCGGTTACCCGGTACGCCCTGCGGATTTAAGACGTTCACGTTGACGGGGATGTCGGCTAGGGCGGGCACGGCTTCGGTGCTGTCGGCATTTTCCTCCGGCTCTTCGGCGATAGGCGTTTGCGCGGATTGACGCTTGGGGTTCAGCCAGACGGTCTGCTTTTCCTGGATGTCTTCCGGTTTGATGTTGCCTTGTAGGGCGTTTTGCGCGTTCAGCCAGTCTTCTTCAAGCAGAACGGTGGTGTCGGTTTCGGTCAGCTCGCCGGCCAGTGCGGCATTGTGCCGGGCCTGCCAGCTTTTCAGATAGTTTTTCATGACCTGCCGTTTGAATTCGGCATGCAGGTGGTGTTTTTTTTCTGTTGCTTGTGTCGGTGCGGGAGCAGGGGCAGTGTGTGTTTCAGGCTGCTCAGACGGGCGGCTGTCGCGTTTGGCGCGCATTTGTTGTAGTTTTTTTTCCCATTCGGGTTGTTTGTTCGACATGGTTATCTTCGTCAGTACGGCTTATAATGTCGCCCATTTTAACAGAATATAAGGAGTGTTCGGTGATGGAAGATATCGAACGTCGTTTGGAGTATTTGGAAGAGGCCAATGAGGCGTTGAAAATGCAGAACAAGGTGCTGGTTACGGCATTCAAAGGTATGCTCCGCGGGTTGCCGGCAGAGCTTGCGCAAGATGTGGTGGAATCCGTGCAGCTGGCATTTGAAGATGCGGTAAATGAATTGGTTTACGAAGATAGCCCGCATGTCGATTTGTTTCATGACGTTACTTATGCGTTTTTTCGTGAAAAAGAGTAAATTCATGCTAAAATAAAACGAAAGCCACTTTTAAAAATCAAGTAAAAGGAAACAAACATGAGCATGAAAAAATGGTTGGCAACAGCATTGGCTTGTTCCGCATTATTGACTGCCTGCGGCGGTCAGGGTCAAAATCAAAGCCAGGGTCAGGCATCGGCTTCGGCGGGTGCGCAAGGCGGCGAGAAGGTTTACCGTGTTGCTATGAATGCCGAATTTGCGCCGTTTGAATTTATGGACAGTGCAAACAATATCCAAGGCTTTGATGTCGATTTGGTCAATGCCATGGCTAAGGCGGGTAATTTTAAAGTTGAGTTTAAACATCAGCCGTGGGACAGTCTGTTCCCCGCATTGGGCAACGGCGATGTCGATATCCTGGCTTCTGCGGTAACCATTACCGACGACCGCAAACAAACCATGGATTTTTCCGATCCATACTACAAAATCACCCAAGTGATTTTGGTGCCGCAAGGTAAAACCATCAAATCGGTTGAAGATTTGAAACAGGTGAATAAAGTAGGTGTGGTAACCGGCACGACCGGCGATTTGGCTGCCAGCAAAACCCTCGGTTCGGACAGCACTAAAATCGCCCGTTTTGAAAACATTATTTTGGTAACCAAAGAACTGGAAAACGGCGGTTTGGATGCGGTAATCAGCGACAGCGCGGTAATCGCCAACTACATCAAAAATAATGGCAGCAAAGGCTTTTCTATGGTTGAAATTCCCGACTTTACCGAGGAAAACTATGGATTTGCCGTGCGTAAAGGCGATGCCGCAACAGCCACCATGTTGAACGACGCCTTGAAAAAAGTACGTGAATCAGGTGAATACGATAAAATTACCGATAAATATTTTGCCAAATAAAAGGGCTGATTACCACTATGCCCGATTGAGGCCGTCTGAAAGAAATATTTTCAGACGGCCTTGTATGCTGAATAGTCAGGATGGTATAACAATCAAACGGCACAGCCGGAATACTCAATTAAGGAATAAAGCATGAAAAAAACCGTTATTGCAACATTGGTCGGAATCGCCATCTTAGGCGGCGGAGCTGTCGGCGGCAGTGTTTATGCCGATAAAAAACTGAAGCAGGATTTTTATTTCCAAAATAATCCCAAAGCGGACAAACGTCTGAAAATCACGCTCAAAGAATTCGATATGGGCGTGACATCGGGCAAAGCTTCGTGGACGGGCGAATTTACTCCCGATCTGTGCAATACGGAGGAAAAATTGTCCTTGCGCGGAGAGGACGTGATTACGCGCGGCCTGAGCGGTTACAACATGAAAAGCAAGCTTTATCTGGTTGTGGAAAATGGCAAAGAATTTCTCCTGTTCAACGGCGATACCGATATTTCTTGGGCAGGTGAATTCAACAGTAAGCTGACTGCTCCCGCAAGCTCGTATCAAGACGATGAGGCGGGAATGAAAGTTACTTGGGATGCTGTAACTTCCAATATTTCCGGCGGAAAAGCAGATCAACGCTATTATTTGAGCAAATTCGATTTTGACGCCCCTTCTGTTTCCATGGAAAACATCAAAGCTGCCGAGGAAGGGAAATTCCTTGTTCAAATGAATAATTTGAAATACAGCACGGATACCATTATGGGCCAGGTTGTAAAACCACAGAACGGAACCGCGATTTTTTCTCTAGGTTCATTCAAAGTAGAGGGCCCGGACTTCAATTTGAAGGTAAATAATGTCAAGAGTGAAAGCGAGCAAACGATTAAAGACGGCAAGTTCACATTTGCCAGCCGTAACACCATTGGCGATATTGAGGTTAATCAGGCCAAGTTCGACCGCATACAGCAAAACTTCAGCCTGCAAGATTTGAACGGAGAGGCTGTTGAACGTGCCAACGCCTTCTTGGAGCGAGAAGGGCAAGAGTGCCTGAGTCCGGAACAATCACAGACCGAAATGAAGGAAATTGTCAAACTGCTGTTGAAATCCGGCCTCAAGGTAGACAGTAAAGGCAACCAGATTTACTTGGACGGCAGCATGGTGAAGGCCGATGCAGATGCCTCATTGCCGCCCATTGCTTATGAAAACGACCAGCAGTTAGAACAGGCCGTGATGGAAAAATTGAAGTACAACGCGGCTGTCGAAGTCGATAAGAAATTTATCGAAGGAATATTGAAGCTGATGGCTGTTTACGGAATAGGCGATGGTTCAACCGATGTAGAGGCAACCGTGAAAGAATTGGCTACCGCACTGGATGGCGAAGTTACGGCCGACAAGCTGATTGTCAAACGCAGTAAATAAGCAGGTTGGATTTCGTTTTAATTTCGCCAATCGACTGTCCGACTGACGAAAACTTTGTTTCAGACGGCCTATTCGAATAAAATGGGCTGTTTAATCAATAATATGGCAATCCATGGCGGATTGATTTGATACTTGCGGTGTACGATTGAGGCAATAAGATTGACCCGCTTCAGTTTCAAATTAGTCTGCTGTAGATGCCATATTTTTTATTTGAAAATAATGAAGGATATTTTATGAAATTTTCAAAAGTTATTTTGTTGTTGGCTTTAGGATGGTGCAGCTCGGCATATGCTTCAGCGACTCAAAAATTACCTTTGGATGAGGCAGGTTGTTTATCTAAGCCTTTAAAAATCAAGCGCGGCGGTGCGATATATTATTTTGACAGCCAGACAGATACGGGTTTGTTGCTTTCATTTGAACCAATCAGTCCTGATGTGGTGGTAAGGAATCCAAAGGGTAAAAAGGTTGCATTGGAAGTGGGAAGGATTGGCGGTAATGACGAAGGCGGATTCAGTTTTGCGGAAATCATAGAGAAAGGACGTTACACCATTCACTTTCCGCGAGCAGGAAAAATAGAGTCTTTGTGCATTAACGGAGGGAGTTAGGAACCATTGCGGCGGACAGGCTGAGAAGTCAAAGCGGCAGTTGCCAATCTGCTTATATTGTTTTTATTTCGAACCGCACATTGAATCAAAAGGGCCGTCTGAAAATATTTCAGACGGCCTTTACTTTATTTGCCCCGCATCAATTCGAAGAAATCGTTGTTGTCCTTCGAGGCTTTGAGTTTGTCCACCAAAAATTCAGTGGCTTCCAAATCGTCCATCGGGTGCAGGAATTTCCGTAACAGCCACATGCGTTGTAATTGGTCGTTCGGCACCAGCAGTTCTTCCCGGCGCGTGCCGGATTTGTTGATGTTGATGGCGGGGAACAGGCGTTTTTCGGCCATGCGGCGGTCGAGATGCAGTTCCATATTGCCTGTGCCTTTAAATTCTTCGTAAATCACATCGTCCATACGGCTGCCAGTTTCTACCAAGGCGGTGGCGATGATGGTCAGTGAGCCGCCTTCTTCAACATTACGGGCGGCACCGAAGAAGCGTTTGGGACGGTGCAGGGCGTTGGCATCCACGCCGCCGGTCAGGATTTTGCCCGATGCGGGGACGACGGTGTTATAGGCGCGGGCAAGGCGGGTAATCGAATCAAGCAGGATGACCACGTCTTTTTTGTGTTCCACCATGCGCTTGGCTTTTTCAATCACCATTTCGGCCACTTGGACGTGGCGGGTGGCGGGTTCGTCAAAAGTGGAGGAGACGACTTCGCCGCGTACGGAACGGCTCATTTCGGTTACTTCTTCCGGGCGTTCGTCAATCAGCAGGACGATGAGTTCGGCATCCGGGTAGTTGGCGGTGATGGCATGGGCGATGTTCTGCAGCATCACGGTTTTGCCCGATTTGGGCGGGGCAACCAAAAGTGCGCGCTGTCCGCGTCCGATCGGGGAGACGAGGTCGATGGCGCGGCTGGTGAGGTTTTCTTCCGCCTTGATGTCGCGTTCCAACTTGAATTGTTTGGTTGGGAAGAGCGGGGTAAGGTTTTCGAAGAGGATTTTATGTTTGCAGACTTCGGGGTGGTCGCCGTTGATGGAATCGAGGCGGACGAGGGCAAAGTAGCGTTCGTCGTTTTTCGGTACGCGAACGGTGCCTTCGATGGTGTCGCCGGTGTGGAGGTTGAAACGGCGGATTTGGTTGGGCGAGACGTAGATGTCGTCCGGGCCGGCGAGATATGAGGTGTCGGCGCTACGCAGGAAGCCGAAGCCGTCAGGCAGGATTTCCAGGGTACCGGAGCAGTTAAAATCTTCGCCTTGGCGCATCAATTGGCGGACGATGGCGAAAACCAAATCTTGTTTTCTCAGTCGGTTGGCGTTTTCGATGCCGAGTTGTTCGGCTTGTTCCAGAAGTTTGGAAATATGTTGGGTTTGTAGTTCGGAGACGTGCATAAGATTGTTTTTGTAAGTCAGTATAAGCGGAAATACGGCGCGTGAGGCCGTCTGAAAAAAGTGGTCGGAGGGTGGATAGTGATGGTTTTGTATTTGGAAATATGGAAATTGAATTTTGAAAAATGGGAACCGCCGACGGAAGCGGCGGATTAGCGGGCTGCATTTTATGTAGTGTGGGGCGGGCTGTCAAGAAGGCCGTCTGAAAAATAACGGTGTCTCAAAAGCGTTGAAATGCCGTGGCGGCATTCGGTTCGGGCGGTATGTTTTCAGACGGCCTGTCGGGATAGGGATGCTATTTGGGTTGGCTGTAAAGTGATTAAACATCATTTTAGGTATTTGATTTTTGGTTTGGTTTACTAATGGGAAATGCAGCTTTACCGTACGGCAGGTTTGTTGTCGCCGAGATTTCCTTTACACTGCCTCCCTATCTGTATATTTGATGAAAAACAAAATTTCAAAGGAACCCCTATGACACCTGATTCTTCCCGCTATTACGGTACCGTCAGCCGCCTGCTGCATTGGTTGATGGCTGCTTGTTTTGTTGTAATGCTGGTAACGGCAATTATTTGGAATCTGACCGAGGCCGACTGGGTCGGCAGTCTTTACGGCCTGCATAAATCGTTTGGCTTTATTTTGATGGTGTTGATCGTCGTCCGTATCCTATGGGCGGCTGCCAATATGGGCAAACGCCCGCCCGCCGACAGTGCGGCGGCCAAGATGGGGCATTTGGCATTGTATGCGCTGATGTTGTTTGTGCCGCTGGTCGGCATGATTAGACAATACGGCAGCGGTCGCGGGCCGTTGAAGGTGTTTGGCTTGCAGGTGATGCAGGGTACGCCGGAAAAGGTTGAATGGATGGCGAATCTGGGCAATATGTTGCACGGTAAGATGGCTTGGCTGCTGTTTGTTTTGGTAGCGGGGCATATTGCGATGGTTATTGTGCACCGTATGCAGGGCAATGATGTGTTGCCGCGTATGTTGGGCCGCCGTTCGTAGCCTGCCGCCCTGGTTTTGAAAAGGCCGTCTGAAAACCGGATTTCGGATTTTCAGACGGCCTTTTGTGATTTTTCTTAAGTATCGAGATTCATATTATTACCTGGCCGGAATGTGAACGAAACAGGCGGGGCTTATCAGTCTTCCAGGTTTTTCCGCATCAGTTCGCAGCCTACGGTTACCGAGGGGTTGAGGCGCAGTTCGGCCTTGCCCAGCGAATCGTAACCGTTGAGGCGGTAGAAGCTGACCGAGTTGTTGGAGGCGTAAAGTTTGATAAAGCTCAGGCCGGCCTTGACGGCGAGCGTCTCCGCTTTATGCAGGAGGGCAGTGCCCAGCCCTTGGTTGTGGACGAAGGGATGGACGTACAGCGCGTCCAGTTGCGCCTCTTTCAAATCAAGTTGGAAAAAGCCTTGGATGTTGCCCTTGTATTCAGCTACCCACAGTTCCCGTTTCGGATCGGACAGGGTTTCCAGATAGCTCTCGGGAGCCAGCAGTTCGCGCCATGCTTCCAGTACTTTAGGGCCGTAACCGTGGCGGCAGGTGTATTGCACGGCGTATTTATGAACATAATAAATATCGTCGCAGTCGGCAGGTTGTGCCGAACGTAGAAGGGTAAGGATGGCCATGATGTTTCCTGTGTATTTCAGTTTTCAGACGGCCTTAGAATATGGGAAATGTGTTTGAACTGTCTGAAAAAAGCCGTGTGCAAGCGTTTACACATCGGCGGTACTGATTTTTCAGACGGCCCGGTTATGTTTTAGGCCGTCTGAAAAGATTTACAAAGCACTGTGCAGTTTTTGAGCGGCGGCAAATGCGTCGTCGGCATCGGCGGACAAAACGGTGAAATGCCCCATTTTGCGGCCTTTCCGCGCGGCTTTTTTGCCGTATAGGTGCAGGTGTGCATTCGGATTGCTTTGCAACGGCAGCCAATTCGGTTCGCCGCCGTCTTCCTGCCAGACGTCGCCCAAAATATTCGCCATGCAGCATGAAGAAAGCAACTTGGTGTCGGCGGGCGGCAGGTTGCACATAATGCGTACCTGCTGCTGGAACTGGTCTGCGGCGCAGGCATCCAACGTATGGTGGCCGGAATTGTGCGGGCGAGGGGCGATTTCGTTGACAATCAATTCATGCGTGTCGCCGACGACGAATATTTCCACCGCCAATACGCCGACATAATCCAATTCGTCCGCCAAGCGTTGCGCCATCTGCCGCGCCTGTTGCTGCACGTCGGCACTCAGCCGCGCGGGGACGATGGAGTAAGCAAGAATGCCGTTTTCGTGGATGTTTTCGGCGGGGTCGAAGGTTTGCACGTTTTCATCGTTCAGACGACATACGATAACGGAAATCTCACCGCGCAAATCCACCATTTTTTCCAAAACACAATCCACGCCGCCGTGTTCGGCAAACGCGGATTTGAGTTCGTCCACCGTTTTGACGCGGATTTGACCTTTGCCGTCGTAGCCCAAAGTAGCCGTTTTCAGGATGCCGGGCAAAAATTGCGCACTTGCCTCGCTGATGTCGTCTGAACGGCAAACCGCTTGATACGGCGCGGTTTGCAGCCCCGCTTTGCGTATCCACGCTTTTTCCTGAATGCGGTTTTGCGCGATGGCCACGCAGTCGCCGCCGGGGGAAACGTTGGTATGTTTTGCCAGAAAGCGCATCGCGTCGGCATTGACGTTTTCAAATTCAGTGGTAACCGCTGCGCATTTTGCCAACTCGTCCAAAGCGGCTTGGTCGTCAAACGGCGCGCACAAATGTCGGTCGGCAAATTCCGCCGCCGGCGCGTTCGGATCGGGGTCGAGTACGGTTACTTTGTAGCCCATGGTTTTGGCGGCAACGGTAAACATTCTGCCTAACTGGCCGCCGCCGAGGATGCCGAGCATGGAAGGGGGGAGAATGGGGGATTTGTTCATAGCGTTTTAATCTGTCTGTTGTTTATTTCTGGTCGTCTGAAACCGTTAATCCGTCATTCCCGCGCAGGCGGGAATCCAGAGGGTAAATACCCTGCAATGTTTAAAGATTTCTGAAACCTAAGAGTCTGGATTCCCGCCTGCGCGGGAATGACGAAATTCAAGGGGCACCAGGGTTAATTTACATGTTTTATGGAAATGATGGTTATTTAATAATTTCAAACCATAAATCCTGCCAACTGGGATTTTTCTCTTCAATAAGACGTAGCTTCCATTGCCGATTCCATTTTTTCAGTTGCTTTTCCCTAGTAATGGCGTGTTCCATTGTGGAATGCAGTTCGTACCAAACCAACATGGTTACATGATGCTGATTTGTAAATCCTTGCGTCAAATGTTCTCTATGTTGGTAAACACGTTGGATAAGATTGGATGTTACACCGATATACAGCGTTCCGTTTCTTTGGCTGACGAGTATATAAACGGCAGGTTGCATCATGTTTCCGCAAAAAACTTTAATCCGTCATTCCCGCGTAGGCGGGAATCCAGGCCTCCGGTTTTCAGGAATATTTAAGGATTACCGTCATTTCAAATTTCTGGATTCCCGCCTGCGCGGGAATGACGCGGTAAAGGTAGCTGTTCTAATCAAACGATTGCTGCTTATTGTTTGGATTTTCAGACGGCCTGTTGATTCCTTAAAGGCCGTCTGAAAACTCCAAGGCTACCTATCCAACCCTTCCTGCACCATCTGCGCCGCCCGAACCACTGCTCGGGCTTTGTTCTGCGTTTCCTGCCATTCGGAGGTCGGGTCGGAGTCGGCGACGATACCTGCGCCGCTTTGGACATAAAGCGTGTTGTTTTTCACCACGGCAGTACGGATGGCGATTGCCAAGTCCATGTCGTTGTTGAAACCCCATACGCCGACAGCGCCGCCGTAGATGCCGCGTTTGCTCGGTTCGACTTCTTCGATGATTTCCATGGCACGGACTTTGGGTGCGCCGGAGAGTGTGCCGGCGGGGAAAGTGGCGGCGAGGATGTCCATGTTGGTGACGCCCTCTTTCAGACGGCCTTCGACGTTGGAAACGATGTGCATTACATGGGAGTATTTTTCAATCACCATTTTGTCAGTTACTTTGACTTCGCCCGTTTTGCTGATGCGGCCGACGTCGTTGCGCCCTAAATCGATAAGCATGACGTGTTCGGCGATTTCTTTGGCGTCGCTTAATAAGTCCTGTTCGTTGGCAAGGTCTTCGGCGGGGGTTTTGCCGCGCAGGCGCGTGCCGGCGATGGGGCGGACGATGACGTCGTCGCGTTCGCGGCGGACGAGGATTTCGGGCGAGGAACCGACGATGTGGAAATCACCGAAATCGTAGTAAAAGAGATAAGGCGAAGGGTTGAGCGTGCGCAGGGCGCGGTAGAGGGCGAGCGGGCTGTCGGTGAATTCCATGCTCATGCGTTGGCTGGGGACGACCTGCATGCAGTCGCCGGCGAAGATGTAGTCTTTAATTTTATTGACGCAGGCTTTGAACGGTTCTTCGCCGAACTCGCTGACGGCTTCGGTGTGTTTGCTGCCGAGCGAGAGCGGGATGGCGCAGCTTTGGCGCAACTGGGTGCGGATGTCTTCAAGGCGTTCGCGGGCGCGTTCGTAGCCGTCGGGCTGCGAGGGATCGGCGTAAACGATGAGGTGGATTTTACCGCTCAAATTGTCGATAACCGCCAATTCTTGCGACAGCATCAGCAAGATGTCGGGCGTGCCGAGCGGGTCGGCTTTGGCGGTGTTTTTCAGGCGGTGGGCGAAGTGTTCGAAATTGTAGATGGTTTCGTAACCGAAGTAGCCGACCAGTCCGCCGGTAAAGCGCGGCAGGCTTGGGATTTCGGGCGTTTTGAAGCAGTTGTGGAAGGCTTCGATAAAGGGCAGCGGATTGCCGTCGTGTTGCTCGACGATTTCGCCGTTTTGGTAAACATCGACATGTTTGCCGCCGGCTTTGAGATAGTGGCTGCAAGGCAGCCCGATAAAGGAATAGCGGCCGAAACGTTCGCCGCCGACAACGGATTCGAGCAGGTAGGTATAGGGGCGGTTGGCGAGTTTGAGATAGAGGGAAAGCGGCGTATCCAAGTCGGCAAGGAGTTCTTGCACGAGCGGGATGCGGTTGTAGCCTTGGGCGGCTTGGGCTTGGTATTCTTGTTTGCTGATCATGTTTCACTCCGTTGAAGCGGATGTTTCAGACGGCCTGGCAATATAGTGCGGATTAACCCAATTATGGCTTCAGTGCGGTGTTATTTTTTTACGCTATTCGAATCGGCTTTGATTGGCGGCCGGGTATTGTCAAGCGAAGTTATCTGTTCAACGTGCCATGGATGTTAAAAAATGTGAAAAGTATAACAGTTTATCGCTTGGTGGTGAATGAGGCCGTCTGAAAGGAAAAGGCCGTCTGAAAAACGGATGATTCCTTTTCAGACGGCCTTCGTATACGGCCGGCCGTTTTAGACGACGGCTTCTTCTTTTTTCTCTCTGACGCGGCCGATGTTCTCACGGCTGAGACCGAATAACAGCAGCAGCGGGCTGGCGACGAGTACGGAAGAATAAACGCCAAAGACGATGCCGATGGTCAGCGCCATGGAGAAACCGTGCAGTGCCGCACCGCCGAACAAAAGCATGGAGATAACCATAGCCTCGGTAGAGCCGTGGGTGATGACGGTACGGCTCATGGTGGCGGTAATGGCGTTGTCGATGACTTCCGGCACGGTGTGGTTACGCATCGCACCTTTGCGGAAGTTTTCGCGGATACGGTCAAACACAACCACCGATTCGTTTACAGAATAACCCAACACTGCCAGCACGCCCGCCAATACGGTCAGGGAAAACTCCCATTGGAAGAGGGCGAAACAGCCGAGGATGATGATGACGTCGTGCATGTTGGCGATGATGGCCGAGACGGCGAAACGCCATTCGAAACGCATCGACAGGTAGATGATGATGCCGACCACCACCATGCCCAATGCAATCAGGCCGTTATGCACCAACTCGTCGCCGACTTGCGGACCGATGAATTCCACTTGGCGCAGTTTGGCCGAGGCATCCTGTTTTTTCAGGATGTCCATAGTTTGGTTGGAAAGCTGGGCCGATGTGGTGCCTGCTTTGTTCGGCAGGCGGATCATCAAGTGTTTGTTGGTTCCCAAGGCCTGAACCTGAATTTCGCCCAGTTGCAGGCTGTTTAGGCTGTCGCGCACTTTATCGACTTCCGCACCTTGTGCGTATTCGACTTCCATAACTGTGCCGCCGGTGAATTCCACCGAATAGTTCAGGCCTTTTGTTGCAAGGAAAAATACGGCGAGTATGAAGGTGGCCAACGAGATGAATGTCGTCAGCTTGCCGTATTTCATAAACGGAATATCGCGTTTGAAACGGAACAGTTCCATGGTTACTCCTTATCCGCAGCCACGGCCGGTTTGATATCGCCGCCGATGGAGATGCTTTGCAGTTTGCGTTTGCGTCCGTACCACAGATTGACGAACATACGGGATACGACGACCGACGAGAACATCGAGGTCAGAATGCCCAGACAGTGCACCACGGCAAAGCCGCGTACCGGGCCGGAACCGAACAGCAGCAGGGCGATGCCGGCAATCAGCGAGGTGATGTTGGAATCGACAATGGTATCCCAAGCATGTTTGTAGCCCTCAAAAATTGCGGCTTGCGGTTTGGCACCGTCGCGCAGTTCTTCGCGGATACGTTCGTTAATCAACACGTTGGAGTCGATTGCCATACCCAGCGTCAATGCCATGGCGGCGATGCCCGGCAGGGTCAGGGTGGCGCCGAGGAAAGACAGGGCGGCAACCAGCAGCAGGATGTTGGCGACCAGCGCAATTACGGAAAACACACCCATCAGGCGGTAGTAAACCACCATGAACAGGGCGACGGCGGCAAAACCCCACAGGGTGGAATCCACGCCTTTTTTGATGTTTTCCGCTCCGAGCGAGGCGCCGATGGTGCGCTCTTCGACGATTTCCATCGGTGCGGCCAGCGAACCGGCACGCAGCAGCAGGGAAATATCTTCGGCCTCGGCAAACGACATGCTGCCGGAGATAATGGTTTTACCGTTCGGAATCGGTTCGTTGATTTGCGGTGCGGTGACGACTTCTGCTTTACCTTGGTCAATCAGGACCATTGCCATGCGTTTGCCGACGTTGTTGCGTGTCAGGTCGGCGAAGATGGCGGCACCGGAGTTGTTGAAGCTGACGCTTACTCCGGGTTGGCCTTTTTCGTTGCGGTCGGGCTGTGCATCGTCAATATCTTCCCCGGTCAGCTCGACTTGCTTGCTAATCAGCAGGGGCTGCGGCATATCGCCGGAGGTATACAACAGTTCGTAACCTTCGGGTACGTTGCCGTCTAAGGCTGCTTGGACGGCGTTGGTATCGTCGCTTACCATGCGAACTTCCAGGGTGGCGGTACGGCCGATGATGTCTTTGGCTTTGGCCGTGTCTTGCACGCCGGGCAGTTGCACGACGATGCGGTCTACACCCGCCTGCTGGATAATCGGTTCGGCTACGCCCAATTCGTTCACACGGTTGTGCAGGGTGTTGATGTTCTGCGCCACGGCCTGTTTGCGGATATTGTCCACGGCCTGCTCCGAAAGGGTGAGAATCAGGCGGCTGCCGTCGCTGGTGAGCGTGGCTTCGGGGAACATATTTTTGAGCGTCGGCAGGATTTTGTTCAGGTCGGCTTCGTCTTGGAAGGGGACGGCCAGGCTGTTGTCGTTCTGCACGATGGTGCCGACGCGGATTTTTTCGCGGCGCAACTCGCGGCGGATGTCGCCGGCGTAGCGGTCGAAGGTTTTCTGCATCGCGGCCTTCATGTCCACCTGCATGGTGAAATGCACGCCGCCGCGCAGGTCGAGGCCGAGGAACATCGGGTTGGCACGGATTTTCGCCATCCACTCGGGCGTGTTGGCGATTTGGTTGAGGGCGGTGATGTAGCCTTCGCCCAAGGTGCTTTCAATCACCGAACGCGCCTTCATTTGGGTTTGCGAATCTTTAAAACGCACTTTCAACGAGCCGTTGGCGATGAACATGCCGTCGTCGGGAATGTTGGCCATACGCAGGGCTTCGCTGACGCGCGCTTCGGTTTGGCTGTTGATGGCGAGGGATTGGCGGTTGGTCGAAATCTGCACCGCCAGGGTGTCGCCGAAGAAGTTCGGCAGGGTGTAGAGCAGGCCCAGGCCGAGTATGGCGAGAACCAGCAGGTATTTCCACAAGGGATAACGGTTCATAATCAAACCTTCGGGATGAGGCCGTCTGAAAATCCGGTTTCAGACGGCCTGTTCGGAATCAATCTTCTGACGGCTTATGCATCGGTTCTTTTAGCCGCCACGGCATGGCGTTCCACTTCGACTTCGACGTTGCGCGCGATTTCGACAGTGAAGAATTTTTCTCCGACTTTGGTGATTTTGCCGGTAAAGCCGGAAGCCAGAATCACTTTGTCGCCGGTTTTCAGTTCGGCCAGCATGGCTTGGTGGGCTTTAAATTTTTTCTGCTGCGGACGCAGGATCAGAAAATAAAATACCACTAAAATCAGTGCCAACGGGGCAAACGACATCAATCCGCCGGGTTGTGCGGCATCTGCGGCATAAGTTAGTCCAATCATGGTTTCTATCCTTGGTTTGAGAAATGGCGGCGGCATGCTGTATGCCGCAGGAAACGGAGTATTTTAAAGGCCGACGGGATTTTTTCCAAGAAATTTCGCCTTTTGCCGCGGCAAAATCGGAAAAAGGCGCGGATAAGTGCGGCTGCGGCTTGTTCAGGCCGTCTGAAAAGGGTATAAACGGCGGCTTCGATTGTTTCAGACGGCCTGAATGCCGAACCGATAGGGAGCAGCCATGAATACCACCTTCTCACAATTTTTACCCGAACACCTGCGCCGGCATAATCTGCCGCCCGAACTGGGCGAAACGGCGGCAACCGTCGTTTCTGCCTGCGTGCAGATCGGCCGGCTGGTGCGGTTGGGCGCGCTTGCGGGAGTGCTCGGTACGGCGGGCAGCGGCAACGTGCAGGGCGAGGAACAGAAAAAACTCGACGTGCTGGCCAATGATTTGCTGATAGACGCGCTGCGGCATAACCCGCAGGTGGCGGGGTTGGCCAGCGAAGAAGAAGACAGCTTCGTCGCCTGCCATGAAAACGGCCGCTATCTGGTGCTGTTCGATCCTTTGGACGGTTCGTCCAACATCGATGTCAATATTTCCGTCGGCACGATTTTTTCCATCCTGCTCAAGCCCGAAGGCGGACTGGATACGGCCTCTTTCCTGCAAAGCGGAGAAAACCAGGCGGCGGCGGGCTATGTGCTGTACGGCCCGCAAACCCAGTTGGTGATTACCTTCAAGCACGGCGTGTATGTTTTCACTTTGAACGAAGGCGGCGATTTCGTCTTAACGCAACAAGAGCCGCAGGTTCCGGTGCAGACCAAAGAATTCGCCATCAACGCATCCAACCAACGCCATTGGCTGCCGCCCGTCCAGCAGTATATCGCCGAGTTGTTGGCAGGCGAAACCGGCGTGCGCGGCAAGAATTACAATATGCGCTGGGTGGCCAGCATGGTGGCCGAAGTGCACCGCATCCTGATGCGCGGCGGGGTATTTATGTATCCGCAGGATAAGCGCGATCCGTCTAAGCCGGGCAAGCTGCGCCTGATGTACGAAGCCAATCCGATGGCCCTGATTATGCGGCAGGCGGGCGGTGCGGCCAGCAACGCCGTTCAAGATATTCTAAGCATCCGCCCGGAAGGCCTGCATCAGCGCGTCGCCGTGGTTTTGGGCAGCCGCGAGGAAGTGGATTATGTGAACAGGCTGCATCAAGGATAACGGCTGCGTCGGGCATAAAAAGGCCGTCTGAAAACGGGGAAACCGGTTTTCAGATGGCCTTTTTACAGCCGGTATGGGCAGGGGTAATATGTAGACTGCTTTTCGCAAACGCGAAAATTTGTGTGCGGCACTCGGGCACTTAGACAGGATTCTGTATTTCTTAATACTGGTGAAGTTCCGTTTTCAGACGGCCTTCGGGCAGAGTATCAGATTCGGTTATAAGGTTCATGGCTACCATAACGTGCGATGCAACACGACAATGAATGTCCACAGGTATCAGGCAGCTCGAAACTGCAGACGGTAAAGCAGCAATAACGTAGGTACGATGGTTATAGCGATAGGAGTGGCTGCCAGCTGCCATACGCTATGAAGGGTTTCAGTAAAACTGTATGTGCTCCAACTGCCTTCGTAAGCATTCCATATTTCCATATCTGCACAAAACCACAAACCGGCCAGCCACAACCCGCCGACGGCAAAACGGATGTGCGGGCAGCGTTTCAGCAGAGGGATGGCAGATACCGAAGCATACAGCAGCAAAACGACCAGCGTATCAATGATGATGCTTATGTAATAGCTGCAATAGATGCTGTCGGAAAGGCACCCGCCGTCCATACTTCCGCTTAAATTATGCGTTACCCAATACAGTTGGGTAAGGGTGGCGGCGGCTATTACCGGTACGACGCTGGGCAACATAGATTTCCTTTGATTGAATCATTCCGTATCCTTGGGCAGTCTGCTTTAGATCTGATTGTTTAGCCAGACTGACAACAAAGTTTCAAGTTCCTCAAATTGACGTGCACCGCTTCTTCCAAGGTTTCTTTATGGGTTGTTTCGGATGCTCAGAGGGATTCGCTTAAAGTCCGTACTTCTTTCCGTGCAACAAAACAGATTGGTGTGGATGCCCGTGCTTTCGGACAACCGTTTCTTTTTCCTTTTGGGCGGGTATATTACCACAGTGTGGGTAAATGAATGAGTCATGCGCCGCACATCAGGCCGCCTTGCCCTCAACACTTTTTCAGCGGATGAAGGAATGGGACGGAACGGCCGTTGCCGCGCAAGGCCGTCTGAATCCCCGAGCCGTTTTCAGACGGCCTCTTTCGCTACGCTGACACCTTCGTGCGCGGTGCAGACGAAGACTTCTTCTTTCAGCCCCGTGCGTGCCTGGTAGTTTGCCGCCAGATGCTGTTTGACGGGTTCGACCAGGTGGTGCGGCAGCAGGGCGACGATGCAGCCGCCGAAGCCGCCGCCGGTCATGCGCACGCCGCCTTGTTCGCCGATGATTTCGTGTACCAGTTCCACCAGCGTGTCGACGGCGGGGTGGGTGATTTCGAAGCCGTCGCGCATACCCGTGTGGCTTTCGGCCATCAGGCGGGAGAGGGTGGGGACGTCGTTGCGGCGGAGTGCTTCGGCGGCATCCAGCGTGCGGCGGTTTTCTTCGATGATGTAGCGGGCGCGGCGGGCGGCGGTTTCGTCCAAACCTGTTTTGCCGGCCTCGAATTGTTCCAAGGTCAAGTCGCGCAGGGCTTTGACGCCGAAGTGGGCGGCGGCGGTTTCGCACTGGCGGCGGCGGGTGTTGTATTCGCTGCCGACCAGGCCGCGTTGTACGTGGGAATGGATAATCATGACGCTGAGCGTGTCGGGGACGGGGATGGGCGCGGTGTGCAGGCTGCGGCAGTCGATGAGCAGGGCGTGGCCGCGTTGTCCGCACGCGCTGGCGAGTTGGTCCATGATGCCGCATTGGCAGCCGACGAAGCGGTTTTCGGCGTATTGGCCGATTTTGGCCAGCATGGGTTTGTCGGCGGACAGGTCGAAGGCCGTCTGAAACACTTGGGCGACGGCGACTTCCAATGCGGCGGACGAACTCAGGCCCGCGCCCTGCGGCACGTTGCCGCTGACGGCGATATCGAGGCCGTCTGAAAAGGCGAAACCGTGTTCGCGTAATGCCCAAACCACGCCGCGTATGTAGTCCGCCCATTGTTTGCCGGAGGATTCGATGGCTTGGGCGAGGGAAAATTCGTCGCTTTCGCCGTAATCGGCGGCATATACGCGCACGGTGTCCGTGCCGTTTTTGGCGGCGGCGGCGCAGGTGGCGAAATCGATGGCGCAGGGCAGGACGAAGCCGTCGTTGTAGTCGGTGTGTTCGCCGATCAGATTGACGCGGCCGGGTGCGCGGACGGTAAATTCCGGCCGGCGGCCGAATTGGCTTTTAAAGATTTGTGAGAGGTTCATAAGGTTCTTTCGGTTGGTGTTTGTCGGGATGTTGTTCGGTTTGCGGGTCAGGCCGTCTGAAAACTATCGCGGTGATTGTTCGCGCAGCATGGCTTTGATTTCGGCGAGTTCCCGATGAAGGCGTTCGATTTCGTCTTTGCTGACGGGCAGTTCGCCGTCTTTGGTTCCAGCCCGGCCTGTTTGTCCGTTTCTTCGCCGTCCGCGCCCAAGTTTGCCATGGTGTCCACAATCACGGCGACGAACAGGTTGAGCATCACAAAGGCGGAAACCAGGATGAACGGGACGAAAAACAGCCATGCGTGCGGATACACTTCCATCACCGGGCGGACGATGCCCATCGACCAGCTTTCCAGCGTCATGACTTGGAATAGGGTGTACAGCGAATTGCCGAGGCTGCCGAACCATTCGGGGAAGCGTTCGCCGAAGAGCGTGGTCGCCATCACCGCGCCGACATAAAATAGAATCCCCATCAGCCTGGCAATCGCGCCGATGCCGGGCACGGCCTGCAGAATCGCATCGGCAATGCGGCGCAGCTGCGGCATACGGTTGATCAGGCGCAGCACGCGCAAGACGCGCAGCGAGCGGACGACGGAGAACACGCCGGCGTTCGGCAGCAGGGCGACGGCGACGACGAGGAAGTCGAAAACATTCCAGCCGTCGCGGAAAAAACGCCGCCCGAGCGCGATGAATTTTGCCGCCAGTTCGACAATGAAAATGCCCAATGCGAGCATGTCCAGCCAGTGCAGCAGCGTGCCGTGGCGGGCGACGATGCCGTGCGAGGTCTGCAGGCCGAGTACGACGGCGTTCAGTACGATGATGAGGAGGATGATCAGCTGCGTGGTCGGGTGCAGGACGACCGCGCCGATTTTTTGCCGCCATGCGGCAGGGGTAGGTTGAGTCATGATGCGTGCCAAGTCGGTGGTGGTTGTATCTGCGGGCAGGCAGGCCGTTCGGCTTATGCCCGCCCGAATAAGGAAAAAGCCCAACGGACAGGCTTTTTACGGGGTGTGTATTGTATCAATTTTTTCAGACGGCCTGCATGGATTGGGGCCGTCTGAAAAAATAATGGCACACGGGCCGGCGGAGGGCTTCAGCTTTCGGCAAACCGTTCGCGCGGCAACACCCATTTTTGCAGGTTTTTGAGTTTGCGCGGCGGCCGCGAGGTAAACGCGATTTCCGCCCCGTCTCCGAGTGCTTCGTAAATCGGCAGGATGTCGGTGATGTCGACCAGTTTCCATTGCACATCCTGCTGATGTTCGTTGGTGTAGGACGTTTCGTTTTCCCGTGCGATGCGCAGGGTTTTGTCGTAGGCTTCCAAACTGCTGTCGGCGCGGATAAGCACGGTGTTTTCATACGATAGGAAGCGCGCTTCCGGGTCTTGCGCGGACGGGCTGCCGGCAAGGGTCAGCCGCAAGAGGTAGGAGCAGTAATACCAACCGGTCGGCGAGCGGGTGTTCGGCATGGTTTTCCTTTCTGTGGCGACGGGGTGGGGCATGGCGGCGGGACGGTAACGGCGCATACCATACGCAAACCGCCACCGCAGTGCAAACGAAATCAGGTATTTGCTTGTTTGCTTCGGCGTTTCAGGCAGTTTGAAACCAGACGGCGGGTACTGACGGGGCGGTGTGCGCCGTCCGGTTATGCGGGTCGGTGATGAAACGGTCGGAAACAGCCTGAATCTTTCAGACGGCATCAGAGGCCGTCTGAAAAGAGGGCAAGCTTTTCAGACGACTTTTGTAAAGGTTAGATTTTCACCCCGACTTCCTCTTACTTCTTAAGAATAGCCTATATTATTCTAGAATAAAGTAAAGATTTCCCATATTGTCTATATTATATAATTCTAGGAATTGCATTTTTAAATTATTCTCTATGACCATCTTTTTAAATTCATCCGTAACCCCATATATATAAGGTTTTAGCTTATCTCTAAATATGTACTTATAAGAAATATCTTTATAACAATCTAGAGATTTATTATCTAAAAAATCAATACTATTTTTTATATACAAAGCATATATTTTAGATGGAGTATTGTTGATTAAACATGGAAAAAATAGGGCCTCCTCTTTCAATTTATCCTGTGAAATTTCAAGAAATTTTTTTGAAAACAATAAAATCCCTGAAGATGAGAAATAAAAATCTGCATCCAAAATTTCAGAAAGTTGAAATTCAAACTCATCGTCATATGTCAGATTTATACGAGGTTTTTTTAGGAAGCTATCATCAATATTAAATTTAAAATAGTCTGAAATGTTATCTTTGTTGTTACCTTTTAAATTAAAAGAAAAATCGACATTAATGTTTTTTGGGGGAAAAATTGTATAGAGTTGCATATTATCTGATCCTATTTTTTCTTGCGATTTAAAGGGGCTGCGCAAGTATATTTACCTGTTTTAGTACCAAGTTTTAATTTTTTTTGCAAAGGTCTCAACTTGTGCGGTTTGCTGAAAGAAGGTGCTCATGAGAAATCCCCTAAATGTCTTGGTGGGAATTTAGGGGCTTTTGGGGGGATTTTGCAAAGGTCTCAGCGAGCATGGTTTTGGCGGTTTGGCCGAGGCATTCTTCGTAAAGCATGACGATGTGCAGCGTTTCGGCGGGGGTGTCGCCGTGATAGGGGACGGCGGTGATTTTGTCTGCGTTTTCCAAGCCGCCGTCATCGCGCCGTTCCTGCCAAGGGTCTTGCACGCCGATGGCGGCCAGATAGCGCAGGCGGTCGGTTTCGGCCCGTTCGGGGTCGGTGTACGCGCCAAGCAATAAGTCTTCCCATTCTTCGGAAATGCTGCGGGTCAGGATGCGGATGTCGGGCATAGTCGGAGGCTGTGTCATTCGCCGCCTGTTAGCCGCCGGATGACGGGATAGCGGTTTGCGCCGCCGTTTGTGCGGCAGAATGCGGTCATTTTGAAGCGGCGCGGCCGGTCGGGACGGCCGCTGTCGTTTTCAAAGTAGAGTTCCACACCGCTTTGCAGATATAGGCGGATGCCTAACTTGTCGCTTTGTTTAACGAAGTCGATGCCGCGTCGGTTCAGCCAGCGGATGACGCGCGGCAGGTTGAGTTTTTTCACGCGCGACAGCAGGCGGCGTTTGAGCGCGATGTGCCGCCCGCCATGCAGTTTCTCATGTGGGAAATGGTCGGAATAGATGTGGACGAGTTCCCCGTCGCCGAAGTGGAATTCGATGTTGCCGTAGAGCCAGATATCGTCGGCGATGCGGCATTTTCTATCGGGATCGGGAAAATTGTTGAGTATCCATTCTTTCGTTTGGCCGGGTTCGATGCAGTCGAAACGGCCGTCGCGCAGGAAATCGAGCATGTCGATGTTTATCGGACGGGGAAGCTGCATGTTTTTCAGACGGCCTGTTTGTAATGAACGTCGGACAGGGCGGCAAGCCGTTCGGCGGCCTGTTCGGGGGTCAGGTCACGTTGGGCTTCGGCCAGCATTTCGTAGCCGACCATGAATTTACGAACCGTGGCGGAACGCAGAAGCGGCGGGTAGAAGTGGGCGTGCAGCCGCCATTCGGGGTGTTCGCCGCCGTCGAAGGGTGCGCCGTGCCAGCCCATCGAATAGGGGAAGCTGGTTTGGAACAGGTTGTCGTAGCGGGTGGTGAGCTGTTTGAGTATCTGCGCCAGTGTGCGGCGTTGGCCGTCGTTCAGGTCGGTGATGCGGCGGATGTCGCCTTTGGGCAGCAGCAGGGTTTCAAACGGCCATGCGGCCCAGTAGGGGATGACGGCCAGCCAGTCGTCGTTTTCGGCCACGATGCGCTCGCGGCGGGCAGCTTCTTCTTCGGCGTAGTCTTGCAGCAGGGCGCGGCCGTTTTCGGCGAAATAGCGGCTTTGGGCGGTGTCGGCTTTGGCGGGCAGGTCGGGCAGGAAGTCGCCCGCCCAGATTTGGCCGTGGGGGTGGGGGTTGGAGCAGCCCATGACTGCGCCTTTGTTTTCAAATATCTGCACCCAGCGGTAGGCCTGCCCCAGTTCTTCCGCCTGTTGCTGCCAAACGCGGATGACGGCTTCGATTTGTTCGGGCGGCAGTTCGGGCAGGGTTTTGCCGTGGTCGGGC
The DNA here is from genome assembly GCF_051962715.1 of Neisseria sp. P0008.S010. Taxonomy (NCBI): domain Bacteria; kingdom Pseudomonadati; phylum Pseudomonadota; class Betaproteobacteria; order Neisseriales; family Neisseriaceae; genus Neisseria; species Neisseria sp. P0008.S010. Next base: position 67,767 of record NZ_JBQCVA010000003.1, on the reverse strand, counting down.
GAGAAGCAGATGACGCGGCTGACCCCGCGCACGCTTTGGCTTTGGAACAGCGGGTGGCTGCTGTCGGAATAGGCGGGGGTGTCGGGCAGCAGGGCGGAGAAGTCGTTGGTGAAGACGAAGGGTTCGGTGTAATCGGGGTTTTGCTCGCCGGTGATGCGTTTGTTGCCCGGGCAAAGGTAGCACGACGGGTCGTGCGCGGGTTTGGCGGCGGTGTCGGCCGCTTCCTGCTGTCCCTGCCACGGGCGTTTGGCGCGGTGGGGGGAGACGAGTATCCATTGGTCGGCAAGGGGGTTGTAGCGGCGGTGCGGGTGGTCTGCGGGATGGAACATGGTTGTATTTGCTGTGTTGTGGTTGGGGTAATGGCACGGAGGCCGTCTGAAAAGGCAGTCAGTGTACGGCGAACGGCAGGCGGCGGACGATTTGCTGTGCGGCATCGCGGCGCATTTCCTGCCATATCATGGCTTCTTCTTCCTGTTTGCCCAAGATTTCGGCATCGGCATATTCCAGGGTGCGGCGTACTTCGATCTGCATCGGTTCACCGACGGGTTCGCCGTTGCGGGAAACTTGTGCGCGCACGCGCAGGGCCAGCTGGTATTCGTTAATCATGGCGGCGCGCGTGATGGTGAGTACGTCTTTTTGCTGTTCGACGCTGTTCACGGTAACGGAAGCCTGGGCTTGGGCGGCGGAAACGGGGAGGCCGTCTGAACGGCGCAGGGCGTTTTCCAGCGGCACTTGCAGTTCTCCGCCCTGAATGTGCCAGTTTTTATAGGGCAGGCGGTCGTAGGGCAGGCTGCCTTTCAGGTGGAAGCCGCAGGCAGTCAACAACATGGCGGCGGCAAGCGGGAAGAGTTTGGTGTTCATGGGGATTTCCTGTAATAGGCCGTCTGAAAACCGGTTTTCAGACGGCCTTTGTGTGCGGGATGCGACAGGTGCGCATTCTACCGCAGTTTGTACGGCGGAAAAACAGGCGCGGCAGGTCGGATACGGTTTTCAGACGGCCTGAAATAGATTATATTCTCAACATTATTTGTTAATGTTGCCACGCGGGAGGGAGTTATGTATTGGTTTATCGCAGCCGTTGCCGTTTTAGTGGTTGAAATGTTTGTCGGCACCCTGTACCTGCTCATCATCAGTGCCGCCCTGGCCGGTGCGGGTGCGGCCTCGCTTCTGTTTGATGGCTCGGCCGTGCCGATATTGACGGCGGCCGCCATTTCCGCCGTCGGCCTTTTTTGGCTGCACGGCTTCATCAAACGCCGCCGCACTCCGGCTGATGAGGCCGGCAATGATTTGGACATCGGTCAAACCGTGAAAATCCTGCGCCGCGTGAGCGAAGGGCAATACGAAGTTTCTTACCGGGGCACCACCTGGCAGGCGCGCGCCCTGAACGCCCGGCCCTCTGCCGAGCCTTCCTTCGCCGTGATTGGCGGCAAAGAAGGCAATATATTGCTTGTCCACTTAAACTAAGGAGATATTATGGAATTTTTAGGTTTGCCGCTGATTATTCTGGCCGCGGTCGTCATATTCGGCTTTAAGGCCGTCTGCATTGTACCGCAGCAGGAGGCGCACGTTGTCGAACGCTTGGGCAAGTTCCACAGCGTATTGGAGCCGGGTTTGAACTTTCTGATCCCCTTCCTCGACCGTGTGGCCTACAAGCACACGCAGAAGGAAATCCCGCTTGATGTACCCAGCCAGGTGTGTATCACGCGCGATAACATCCAGCTGACCGTGGACGGCATCATTTATTTCCAAGTAACCGATCCGAAGCTTGCGTCATACGGTTCCAGCAATTATGTGCTGGCGATTACGCAACTGGCGCAAACCACGCTGCGTTCGGTTATCGGGCGGATGGAAATGGACAAGACCTTCGAAGAGCGCGAGGATACCAACCGCGCAGTGGTGGCGGCATTGGATGAGGCTGCCGTTTCTTGGGGCGTTAAAGTGCTGCGTTACGAAATCAAAGACCTGGTACCGCCGCAGGAAATTTTGCGCGCTATGCAGGCGCAGACCACGGCGGAACGCGAAAAACGCGCCCGTATCGCCCAGTCCGAAGGTTTGAAAATCGAACAAATCAACCTGGCTTCCGGTCAGCGCGAAGCGGAAATTCAAAAATCCGAGGGTGAGGCGCAGGCCGCCATCAATGCGTCCAACGGTGAAAAAGTGGCGAAAATCAATCAGGCACAGGGTGAGGCGGAAGCCATCCGCCTGGTTGCGCAGGCCAGTGCCGACGCCATCCGCACCGTAGCCGAAGCGATACGCACCGAGGGCGGCGATGAGGCGGTGAAACTGAAAGTCGCCGAGCAATACGTTGAAGCCTTCGCCAAACTGGCCAAAGAAAGCAATACGCTGATTATGCCGGCAAACGTGGCCGACATCGGCAGCCTGGTTTCCGCAGGGATGAAGATTGTCGAAGGCGCGAAAGTGCCGGCGGTGAAGGCGCAATAAGCAGGTAGCCCGGCAATAGGGAAGGCCGTCTGAAAATCATGTTTCAGACGGCCTTTTGCTATTTTGATTGTTACGGACAGATGATGATACTTAGGCTTCGTCAGGCTGTTCGCTGCGGATAATCAGCAGCGGCAGGTGGCTTTGGCGCATTACGGTTTCGGCGAAGCTGCCCATCAAGAGGTGCATCAGTCCGGTACGGCCGTGGGTGCCCAGTACCAGCAGGTCCGCGCCCTGTTGGCTGGCATAATCCACCAATTCCTGCGCCATTTCGCGTGCGCCTTTGTTGGCTAGCAGCAGGTGGGTATTGACGCCGGAGATGCCCGGTTCTGCGCCGTTTGTAATTTCCACGGCTTCAGAAAGCACCTCGTTGCCGTTGGCAATGGCGGCTTCTTCGTAGCTGGCCTGTTGCAGGAATTCGGGAGCCAGAGCCATATATTCGGCGGGGTTGGCCACGTGGACCAAAGTCAGTTTCGCTTTGCCCGCGGCGGCTACACTGCAGGCATGTTTCAAGGCATTGACGGAAGTTTCGCTGCCGTCTACCGCTACCACCAGATGTTTATACATACAACCCTCCTTTATGAAATTATTAAGATTTCGTTTACGGACGCGCCGCATGGCCTGAAGTATAATGCAGCCTGTGCCCGAGTGTGCAAATTTTCTATTTTGTTTTGATATGCAACAATGAACGACAACGATTTTTCTGCCGCCGTTTCCGAACGCCGTTTCGGCGGAATCGCCCGCCTTTACGGTGCGGACGCCTTAAACCGTTTTGCCGCCGCGCATGTCTGCGTGGTCGGCGTGGGCGGCGTGGGTTCGTGGGCGGTCGAGGCTTTGGCGCGTTCCGGCATCGGCGCGTTGACCCTGATTGATTTGGACAATGTGGCCGAGTCTAATGTAAACCGCCAGCTGCATGCGCTGACCTGCGATTTCGGCAAGGCCAAAGTAACCGCCCTGCACGAACGCATCCTGCAAATCAACCCCGCCTGCCGCGTTGCCGAAATCGAAGATTTCGTTACCGAAGACAACCTGCCCGTGCTTTTCAACCAACCTTTCGACTTCGTTATCGACGCCATCGACCAGATGCGCGTCAAAGCGGCGATGGCCGCCTATTTCGTCCGTCACGGGCAGCCTTTCATATTGAGCGGCGGCGCGGGCGGGCAGAAAAATCCCGCCCTGATTCAAACCGCCGACCTGAGCCGCGTCACCCACGACCCGCTGCTGGCCAACCTGCGCTACACCTTGCGGAAACATTACGGTTTCCCGCGCGATGCCAAGGAAAAAATGCGCGTACCCTGCGTGTATTCGTTGGAAAACATCACGCCGCCGCAAACGGCCGAAGCCTGTGCCGCCGGTTCCGCACCGCAGGGACTGTCGTGCGCGGGTTACGGCGCGAGTATGTTGGTAACCGCACCTTTCGGCCTGTATTGCGCCCAAGCCGCTTTGGAACATATCGCGTCAGGTAAGGCGGAAGGTAAAAAAGGCAAGGGCGGCTTGGACTAGCCGCCGCAAAGCGCGATAATGAAGGCAGGCCGTCTGAAAACAGAAAATCTATACGCCGCCCCAAAAAAAAAACGAACACATGCCGCCGCCGTCCGATACCGTTTTGCAATCAAGGAGTGTTGCGATGAAATATGCTGTGAAATATGCCATACTTGCCGCCGCCGTTTTGCTGTCCGCCTGCGCCCTGACACCCGAACAGCAGGCCGAACGCGAGGCAGCCCGCATTCGGGCGCGCCAAAACCTGCAAGTCGGGCTGGCCGCCCAATGCGACCCCGAAACCGCCCGCCTGATGCGCCGCCAATTCGACGGTGATACCGGTTCGGGCGAAAAGGAAAGGCAGGTTTTCCGGCTGGCCTACCTCGACAGGGTAAACGATAAAATGTTCCAAGCCTGCTACAAAATGGCCTGGCAGAGCTATGCCGCCCAAGTCGAATTGGAAGACATGCGCCGCTACCGCTATTACGACGACTGGTGGTACGGCCCGCGTCCGTGGGGGCCTTGGTGGTGGTAAATTGACCCGACGGGCGAAAGCACGGATAATCCGCCCGTTTACCCATCTTTTTTCAGACGGCCCAAACTCAGGCCGTCTGAAACCTTTTTATAAAGCACGAACATGAAAGCACCCGAACTCCTCCTTCCCGCCGGCGGCCTCGAACGTATGCGCGCCGCCTACGATTACGGCGCAGACGCCGTTTATGCCGGCAGCCCGCGTTACTCCCTGCGCGCCCGCAACAACGAATTTGCCAAACTCGACGTCCTCGAGCAAGGCATTAAAGAAGCGCACGAGCGCAACAAAAAATTCTTTTTGACCGTCAACACCCTGCCGCACAATTCCAAGCTCAAAACCTTCGTCGCCGACATGGAGCCGCTGATTGCCATGAAACCCGACGCGCTGATTATGGCGGATCCGGGTTTGATTATGACCGTGCGCGAAAAATGGCCCGAAATGCCGATTCACCTGTCCGTACAGGCCAACACCACCAACTACTGGGGCGTGAAATTCTGGCAGAACATCGGCGTCGAGCGCATCATCCTGTCGCGCGAATTAAGCATGGAAGAAATTGCCGAAATCCGCCAAGAATGCCCCGACATCGAACTAGAAGTCTTCATCCACGGCGCATTGTGCATCGCCTACTCAGGCCGTTGCCTATTGTCGGGCTATTTCAACCACCGCGACCCCAACCAAGGCACCTGCACCAACTCCTGCCGCTGGGATTACAAAGTCCACAACGCCACTGAAAGTGATGCGGGCGACGCCCAGCTTCTGCAAGGCTTCAACTTTGAAAAAGCCCAAGAAGAAGCCAACCAAAACTTCGAAGGCATCAACGGTCAGAAACGCCACCCCTACGCCGACAAAGTCTTCCTGATTGAGGAGTCCAACCGCCCAGGCGAAATGATGCCGATTATGGAAGACGAACACGGCACCTACATCATGAATTCCAAAGACCTGCGCGGCATCGAAGTCGTCGAAAAACTCGCCAAAATCGGCGTGGACAGCCTCAAAGTCGAAGGCCGCACCAAGTCGCTCTACTACGTCGCCCGCGTCGCCCAGTCCTACCGCAAAGCGATTGACGATGCCGTTGCAGGCCGTCCGTTCGACTACGGTTTGCTGAGCGAACTCGAAGGCCTCGCCAACCGCGGCTACACCAGCGGCTTCCTCGAACGCCACCAAACCCAAGACTATCAAAACTACCTCAGCGGCCATTCCACCGCCAAACAAAGCCAATACGTCGGCCACGTTACCGAAATCGACGCCGAAGGCTGGGCAACGGTGGAAGTCAAAAACCGCTTTGCCGTCGGCGACACCTTGGAAATCATCCACCCCGAAGGCAACCAAACCATTACGCTGGAACAAATGACCCGCAAAGGCACAGCCGTCGAAGTCGCCCCGGGCAACGGCATCCAAGTCAAAATCCCGAATATGCAGGGTAAAGAAAAAGCCCTGATCGCCCGGGTTTTGAATCCCTAAGCGCGTCCGGCAACGGCAAAAGGCCGTCTGAAAACCGCAGCAACGGCTTTCAGACGGCCTCCATATCGTCAAAACAGCTCAAAAACAAAATGATGAAAATCACCAAAATCTTTACTTTCGATTCTTCGCATATGCTCGACGGCCACGACGGCAAGTGCCAAAACCTGCACGGCCATACTTACAAGCTGGAAATCACCGTTGCGGGCAGCCCCATCGAAGGCGGTGCGAAAGACGGCATGGTGATGGATTTTTCCGACCTGAAACGCACGGTCAAGCAACACATCATCGAACCTTTCGACCACGCCTTCATCTATCACGGCGGCAATGAACGTGAAAGCCGAATCGCCGCGCTTTTGGAGGGTTGGAACATGAAAACCCTGCGCCTTCCCTTCCGCACCACCGCCGAAAACATGGCGGTCGAAATGTACGGCCGTCTGAAAAACGCGGGTTTGAATGTATCTAATGTCAAACTGTGGGAAACGCCGACATCGTGTGCGGAGTATGAGGAGGGGTAGGGAATATCTCGGACGTATCGATATAGTCAATTCAAATAAGGCCTGTTCACTCCCGTCATTCCCGCGCAGGCGGGAATCTAGGCCTTGGTTTTTCAGGAATTTAAAAATTGCAGCAATTCCAAATCCCTGGATTCCCACCTGCGCTGGAATGACGGTGTGGGGCGTTCTTCTTTGAATTTACTGTAAAACCGTTTTTCTCCTGTACGGATTCCCTGCTTTTCAGACGGCCTTTCATACCAACACACCCATTAAAAGGAATACTCATGAAACTCCTTTCCACCCTCTTAGTCCTCCTCGTCATTGCCGAACATTTCTACATCGCCTGGCTCAAAATGGCTCGGGTTTCCAGCAAAAAGGCAGCGGTGTCGGCGGCATGAAAATCAGCGTTGCCCCCGAAAATCCGCAATACCGCATCGTCGAAATTTTCGAGAGCCTGCAAGGTGAGGGCTGGAACACGGGCATGCCTGCCGTTTTCGTCCGTTTGGGCAAATGCAATCTGGCGTGCGGCTGGTGTGATACCGATTATTTGAAATTCGGCATGATGAGTCTGTCCGACATTTTAGGCCGTCTGAAAACCTACGCCGTGCGCAATATCATCATCACCGGCGGCGAGCCGACCATTCAGCCGCACCTCGGTACGCTGCTCGACGCGCTCAAGGCGGAAGGCTATTTCCTCTGTATCGAAACCAACGGACTCAAGCCCGCGCCGCCGCAAATCGACTACGTCGCCACCAGCCCCAAAGCCTGCTATGCCGAAAAATATGAAAATAGCTGTATCGCCGAAGCCGACGAAGTACGTATCGTGGCAGACGGCGATGTCGTTGCGTTCTGTGAAAACATGGAACGTAAAATCCGTGCACGCCATTACTACCTTTCGCCCTGCGAACAAGACGGCGCGATGAACATCTACGACACCATCCGCCAAATCGGTATCTTAAACAGCCGCCCCGACGCGCCCGTGCATTGGCAGTTGAGCGTGCAGACGCACAAATGGGCGGGGATAGAGTAAAAGGCCGTCTGAAAAACCTTTTCCACCGTTCAGACGGCCTTTGCCGTATCATCGCGGGCAAACCCGAAATCCGAGGAAAGCCAGTGTCCAAACAGCCCGACAAATTCCTGAGCAAACCCGAACGCATCATGCTGGCCGGCATGATGCTCGATGCCGACTACACCGGCGCGAACGAAACCCGCGAACGCGCCTTTGCCGCCGCAATGGCCGAAGCGGAAGAACTCGTCCGCGCCACCGGGGGCGAACTCGTCTGCCGTCAAACCGCCAAACGCGACCGTGCCCATCCCGCCCTGTTTGTCGGCACCGGCAAGGCCGAAGAATTGGCGCAAACCGTTCGCGAACGGCAAATCGAACTGGCCGTGTTCAACCACGAACTCACCCCCACCCAGGAGCGCAATCTCGAAAAAGCCCTGCAATGCCGCGTACTCGACCGCGTCGGCCTGATATTGGCCATTTTTGCCCAAAGGGCGCAAAGCCAGGAAGGGCGCTTGCAGGTCGAACTGGCGCAGCTGACCCACCTCTCCGGCCGCCTGGTGCGCGGCTACGGCCACCTGCAAAGCCAAAAAGGCGGCATCGGCCTGAAAGGGCCGGGCGAAACCCAACTCGAAACCGACCGCCGCCTGATCGCCCAAAAAATCACCACCCTGAAAAAACGGCTCGAAGCCGTCCGCCGCCAACGCGCCACCCGCCGCAAGGCGCGCGAACACGGCAGCCTGCCCACCTTCGCGCTGGTCGGTTACACCAATACCGGCAAATCCAGCCTGTTCAACCGCCTGACCAAAGCCGACGTCTTGGCCAAGAACCAACTCTTCGCCACACTGGACACCACCGCCCGCCGCCTGTATCTCAACCCGTCCGCCAGCATCATACTCACCGACACGGTGGGCTTCGTGCGCGACCTGCCGCACGGCCTGGTGGCCGCCTTCTCCGCCACGCTGGAAGAAACCGCATTGGCCGACGTACTGCTGCACGTCGTCGATGCCGCCCATCCCGAACACGAACGGCAGATAGACGACGTGAACGAAGTATTGCGCGAAATCGGCGCGGGCGGCGTACCGCAAATCGTGCTGTACAACAAAACCGACCTGCTGCCGCCCGAAGAACGCCGTTTCGGCGTCCTGCGCGACGTACAAGGCAGGGCGGTGGCGGCCAATATCTCGGTTAAAACGGGCGAAGGTTTGGATGCGTTGCGCGAAATATTGGCCGAACACGCCGTTTCAGACGGCCTGAAAAACCAAAACACCGTTTGAAATACCATTACCACCGTTGTAAAAAGCACTTAACGATTAGGGAAATGTTATGAAACGCCTGCTCAAATACCTGCTTGGTGCAACCGCCGTCCTGATACTGGCCGCCGTCGCCGTCCTGTATGCCGTTCCCGAATGGCTGAAACAGCGCGAAATTCGCGCCGCCGAAGCCGATTTGGCGTTGCTGGCCGCGCCGCCCGCACCGCCGCCGTCCGTCAAAAACGGCATAGACGCATTGTGGCTGCTGCAATACCGCACAAAAGACGATGCCGAACGCGCCGATTTGATGCGCCGTTTCGGCGAAGTGCTCAAATACACCCCCGATACCTTTGCGCGCCATAACGAATTGGCGGACAGATACCTGCCGCCGCCCGATGACGATATTTTGACCTTTACCGGTACGGCGGCGGAATACCTATCCCAAATCCGCGCCAACCTGCCCAAATACCGCGCCGAAGCGGAAAAGCATGCCGAACTGTTTGCCAACGTGGACAAACTGGCCGATTACGACACTTTCGCCCCGCGCGACTGGCCGAACGACAAAGAAGACTTAAACAAAATGCGGCTGCCGTATTTCCAATGGGTGGTACGCAGCCACGGCCTTGCCGCGCTGGATTGGGCGCAGGGCAGGGAAAACGAAGCCTGGCGGCGCGTCTGCCGCAACATCAAAACCGGCCGCAGCCTGCTTTACGGCCGCCCGGGCCTGATTTATCCCATGATGGGCAACGCCGTCATCCGCCGCAACACCGGCCTGGCAGCGCAAATGCTGCATGAAAAACCCGAATGGGCAAACCGCCTGCCCGCCGAATGCGGCGGCATGTTTGATGTATTGGACGAGCAGGAACAAAACCTCTGCTTGGCCATGCAGGACGAATTCCGCCTGACTGCCAACCTGTACCGCACGTTGGAAGGGGAAGGGATGCCGATGATGCAGATGGCGGAATGGCGCGAACTTGCGGCTTTGGGCGACGGGCAAAGCGATGCCGCCGCCGATTTCGCGCTGTTATTCCTGCCGCGCTTTGATGCAACGCACAATATGGCGCAAACCGCGCCGCATTATGCCTCCTACTGCAAACCCGAAGCCGCCGCCGTTTTGAAGGCCGATCAAAAAATACAGAGACAGCCGCAGCCGTCTGAAAAAACATTTGCCCGAAAATGGGCATGCCTGGGCAACAGCATAGGCTGCCTGACCACCGACGCAGCCCTGCCTTCTTTTGACGATTATGTCTACCGCCTGCAGGACACCGCCATGCAGCAGCGCGCCTTTAACGCGGCCTTGGCCTTATACCGCCTGCCCGCCGAAAGCCGCCGCGCCGCCCTGGATAAAGTTTTGGCCGAACATTCCTCCCCGTCGCGCAAATTGAGATGGAACGAAAAGGAACAGCTGATTGATTTCGATGTCTATGATTTAAACAAAATTCCCGACCCCATTCCGTTTCATCCCGATGCCGGAAGATAAGGCTTTCAGACGGCCTTTGTATATAAGGCCGTCTGAAAATGAAGGACGAACGGAGAAACCCGTTAAAGTGATGTGAATTTTGACTGAACCGTGAAAGATTGAACCATGAAACAGCCTTATCTGTTGCAAACATCGCCCGATTCGCTGATTTTGTTCGATAACGGCAAAGACAATTTTTTGGCAGATTTTCATCAGGCGTTTGCAGATTGCAAAGTTGAAAGCGAACATGAAAATATATTTGCCTTGTTTGGCACGGATGCCTTTTTTACCGTGCGCGGCGGGCAGCCGGCCTTGCAGGATTGGGGCGGCAAAATTTATTTCTCCCTTCCTTTGCCGTTTCCTTTGGATTTGGCCGACGGTTGCGGCGTGATGCCGGTCGGCACTCCCGAACCGGTTGCCGCCGAAAGGTTGCAAGCCCGGTTTGCCGATAAAAACGACAATGCCGGCTTGTCGCAGTCCCTTTTTGATTTTGCCGCCCAAAACGGCTGGGAACCATACGATTGTTCGGCGTTGTGCATCTGCCTGTTCAACGAACAGGAGCAAGAGCGTATGAAACGGGAATTTGAATTGGCATAACAGCTTTCAGACGGCCTGATCCAAGCAGGAGGCCGTCTGAAAAAGCGATAAAAGCGATATGAAAAGAAAAATCCTGAAACCGGCAACGGGTTTCAGGATTTTCTGCATTAGGATTCGGGCAGCCTACATCCGACTCAATTCGCGCTGCAGGGCCTGGATATTTTGACGGCGGTCTTGGATGTTGGCCGTGAGCTGGCTGGCGCGGTTTTGGTTTTTCTGCGCGCGGGCGGCACTCAGTTCGTTTTGCGCGGATGCCAAAGCCTGCTGTTCGTTGGCCAGTTCTTGTTCCAAAATGGTGCGGCGGCCGCTGCTGCCCGAAGGCTTGGGCAGGCCCGCATCGGCGGTTTGCAGCGGGGGCGCGGTACGTATCGGCGCGTTGGCGGCGCGGTTCGTACTCATGGAGGCGCGCCTCGGCGATGCCGGAGCGGCCGAGGCCTGGGCGGCCGGTTCGCGCGGCGGCGGTGCAACGCGCGGTGCGATGCTGGTATAGCTGCCTATCCTCGGCAGGTCGGGCGTATGGCAGTTGGCCGACGGGCGCGAGGTATAGACGGTTACGCCGCCGACGTTGCATTCGTATACTTTGGCTCCGGCCGGCAGCGAGGCGGCGGATATGGCGGCGATGATGCTGTATTTGATGATGCTGTTCATAAGTTTATCCCCGGAATTCTGTTTCAACGGCATGGTTTATCTGTTCCAATTCTTCCTGCCATGCCAGCCAGTTTTCCTCTTGTTTTTCTAATTTTACTTTAGTTTCCGCTAATTGTGCGAGGGTCTGCTGCAATTTGGCTTTGTTGGCATCGGAATAGGCGTCTTCCTGTGCCAAAAATGCTTCACAGGCCGTCTGAATTTCGCTCAGGGCGGCCATCTCTTTTTCGGCTTGGCTGATTTTCTGCTGTAAGGGTTTGCCGAGGCGGGCTTTTTCCTGGCGGATTTGCGCTTCAACGCGCTTGGTGTCTTTGCGGTTTTGGCTTTGGGAGGATGCGGCGGGCGCGGCGGCGGTGTTTTCTTGCGCCAAACGGTAACGGCGGTAGTCTTCCAAATCGCCGTCAAACGTTTTCAGACGGCCTTGTTCTATCAGCAGAAAGCTGTCGGTGGTGGCTTCGAGTAGGCTGCGGTCGTGCGAGACGACAATCAGCGCGCCTTGAAAACTTTGCAATGCGAGCGTGAGTGCGTGGCGCATGTCCAAATCGAGATGGTTGGTCGGCTCGTCCAGCAGCAGCAAATTAGGTTTCTGCCACACAATCATCGCCAACGCCAGCCGCGCCTTTTCGCCGCCGGAAAACGGTTCGGTTTTCTGCAGGGCGGCATCGCCGACAAAGTTGAAGCTGCCGAGAAAGTTGCGGATTTCCTGTTCGCGCACGTCGGGGCTGAGTTTTTGGATGTGCCACAGCGGGCTTTGGTCGGGACGCAGGGTGTCGAGCTGGTGCTGGGCGAAATAACCGATATTGAGCTTGTCCGAGCGGACAATCCGGCCGGACAAGACATTCAGTTCGCCCGCCAGAGTTTTGATAAAGGTCGATTTGCCGCTGCCGTTTACCCCCAACAGGCCGTAACGCGCGCCGTTTTCCAGCGACAGGTCGATGCCGTGCAAAACGGGCTTACCGCCATAGCCCAAATCGGCTTTGTCCAGTTGCAGCAACGGATTGGGCAGGTGGGCGGGGCTGTCGAATTCAAACGAAAACCCGCTGTCGAAGTGTGCCGGCGCGATGCGTTCGAGCTTGTCCAAGGCCTTCATGCGGCTCTGCGCCTGCACGGCTTTGGTGGCCTTGGCTTTGAATCGGTCAATAAAGGATTGCAGGTGTTTGATTTGCGCCTGCTGTTTGAGGTAGGCCGCCTGCTGTTGTGCCAGGCGGCGGGCGCGTTCGGCCTGGTAAAAATCGTAATTGCCGCCGTAAAGCGTGAGCTTTTGATCGGAAAGTTCGACAGTCTGCGTCGTGGTGGCGTTGAGGAAATCGCGGTCGTGCGAAATGATGATTTGGGTGCAGGGCAGGCCAGACAGATGGTTTTCCAGCCATAACACGGTTTCCAAATCGAGATGGTTGGTCGGTTCGTCCAACAGCAGCAAATCGGCGCGGCACATCAGCGCCTGCGCCAGATTGAGGCGCATCCGCCAGCCGCCGGAAAAGGATTTGACCGGCCGGCCGTGTTCTTCTTGGGAAAAACCCAAGCCGCTTAACAGTTTGGCGGCGCGGGCGGGCGCGCTGTAGGCATCGATTTCCTCCAATTTGGCATGATATTCGGCCTGTTTCATGCCGTCGTTTTTCGCTTCGGCTTCGTGTAAGGCCGTCTGAAAAAGCTGCAATTCCCCGTCGCCCTGCAAAACATAATCCAGCGCGGATATGTCCAACGCGGGCGTTTCCTGGGCAACGGCAGCGGTTTTCCAGTGTTTCGGAATGGAAACATCGCCTTTATCGGCTGTGATTTCGCCTTTGAGCAGGGCGAAGAGGCTGGATTTGCCGCTGCCGTTTTTGCCGATCAGGCCGACGCGGCGGCCGGGGGCGAGGGAGAGGGCGGCTTGGTCGAGCAGCACTTTTAGGCCGCGTTGCAGGGTGAGGTTTTTGATTTCTATCATGTTTGAAGCTTGGGCGGATGGAGGCGGAAAAAGGCGGCATTTTACCGTTTCGCCGCCGTTTCTAAAACAAGCATTTCAAATTCGTCAAAAGGATGCGTATAATGGCGCGGTTTTTTTTAACCGACAAATCGTTAGGAACACCATGAGCATCCAAGAGCAAATCAAAGAAGTCGTTACCACCCATCCCATCGTGTTGTTTATGAAGGGTACGAAGCAGTTTCCGCAGTGCGGTTTTTCTTCCCGCGCGGTGCAGCTGCTGAACGCGGCGGGCGCGCAGTACGTTACGGTCAATGTGTTGGAAAACGCCGAAGTGCGCCAGGGCATTAAGGAATACAGCGATTGGCCGACCATCCCGCAGCTTTATGTGAACGGCGAATTTATCGGCGGCGCGGACATTTTGCAGGAAATGTATGACGCCGGCGAATTGCAGGAGTTGGTTGCCGCCAAGTAATCCGGCAAACGGAGGCCGTCTGAAAAGTTTCAGACGGCCTGTTTTCTATCCGGGGCGATGGTTTATGCCCCGGCCGGGCTTCGGCCGAGGCGGATTGCTTTTTTGGATTTTGAGAATAAGATTAAGCGCAAAGGAAGGATATGTGGTCGTTTGAAATGGTGGCCGCCATGCTGGCGGTCGGGGCGGCGGCGGGTGTGATTGCGGGGATGTTCGGCGTCGGCGGCGGCACGATTTTGGTACCGCTGGTGCTGTGGATTTTGCAGATGCAGGGTGCGGAAAACTTTCAATACGCCCAGCATATCGCCATCGGCACATCGTTTGCCGTGATGGTGTTCACGTCGTTTGCCAGCGCGAGGGCGCAGTATAAGCGGCAGGCGGTGGATATGGACGTGCTGCGCGCGATGGTGCCCGGGGTGTTGTGCGGTGTGGCGGCAGGGGCGTTGGTGGCGCAGTATTTGCCGAACAAGGGCCTGCAGATTTTTTTCACACTGTTTATCGCCATTCTCGCCGTGCGTGCGTTGCTGGGCATCAAGCCTACGCCTGAGCGGCAGTTGCCCGGCCGGCGCGGGCTGTTCGGTATGGGCGGGCTGTTCGGCCTGTTGTCGAGCTGGATCGGTATCGGCGGCGGTTCGCTGACTGTGCCTTATTTGACTTTCTGCAATGTGCCGGTTCACCGCGCCGTCGGCACTTCGGCCGCTTTGGGCTGGCCGATTGCGGCGGCGGGTACGTTGGGTTATGCCTGGGCGGGCTGGAATCAGGCGGGTCTGCCTGAAGGTTCGGCGGGTTTCGTCTATCTGCCTGCGGTGGGCATTCTGGCCGCGGCCACTTTGCTGTCCGCGCCTTTGGGCGTGCGCCTTTCCCACAAGCTGCCTGCCGACAAGCTGAAAAAGGGTTTCGGCATCCTGCTGTTGTTGATTGCGCTGCGGATGGCGTGGAAGATTGTACAGTCGTAGCCGTGCCGCCCGGTATCGGAGGTTGGCGGTAAAAAGGCCGTCTGAAAAGCCGGAAACAGCTTTTCAGACGGCCTTTTGCCGTGTCGTTCAATCGTCCAGCGGTTTCCATTGCCAGTAAAACCGTTTCGGCCGCCACTGGCGCGCGGTAACAGTTTGGCCGTCGGATTCGAGCAGCCATGCGCCTTGGCGGTCGGTGCGGAGCAGGCGGATGCCGTGTGCGCGGACGCGGTTTTGCACTTCGGCGGTCGGGTGGCGGTAGCTGTTGCCGAAGCCGCTGGAGGCGATGGCGAAGTCGGGGGAGACGGCGTTGAGGAATGCGCCCGACGACGAGCCGCTGCTGCCGTGGTGCCCCAGCACCAAGGCTTGGCTGTACAGGCTTTGGCCGTAGCGTTCCAGCAGTTTGCGTTCTCCTTTGATGTCGAGATCGCCGGTTACGATAAACGCCGTACCGCCCACCACGGCGCGCAAGACGCAGCTTCTGGCGTTGTCGTCTGCGGCTTCGCCTTCGACGGCGAGGAGTTCGAAATGCACGCCGTCCCATTGCCATTGCCGGCCGGTGCGGCAGTTTTGCACCTGCATCGTGCCTAAGCCGCCGTAAAATTCGGGCTGTCCGGCCAGCACCTCGCGGGGCTTGAGTGCACGGATAATCAGCGGTGCGCCGCCGTCGTGGTCGGTATCGTGGTGGGACAGCAGCAGGGTGTCGAGGCGGCGTACGCCGTGTGCGTGCAGGGCGGGGAGTGTCTGCATCTGCGCCGCGCCCGCCGTGCCGGTATCGAACAGCAGATGATGGGAGGCCGTCTGAAAATACACAGCCAAGCCTTGTCCGACATCCAGCACAACCATTTTCAGACGGCCTTCCTTTGGCGAGGCGGGGCGGTATAACAGGAAACCGGCCAAAACGACGGCTGCCCACGGGCGCAATGCCGCACCGCGCGGCAGCAGCCAAACGGCCACCGCCACCAGTGCCGACAGCAGCAGCGGCCACGGTGCGGCGGCCAAACCCCATTCCGGCGCGAATTCCGCCATCGCGGCCAAAACGTGCAAAGTATGCTGCCCCAGCCAGGCCGCCGCGTATTGCAGGGGGTAGAACGGAAAGAGGGAGGCCGTCAGTGCCAGCGGCACCAGCAGCCAGGAAAACCACGGAATCGCCGCGGCATTGGCCAACGGACTGGCGGGCGGCAGGGCGGAAAACAGAAAACCCACCGCCGGGAGGGAGGCCAATGTGGCCGCCCATTGCCCGCGCAAGGCCGAAATCCACCGCTTCCCGCCGCCCGTACGAAAGGAGTCCGCCCACAAGAGCGCGGCCACCAGCCCGAACGACAGCCAGCTGCCTGCCGCCAATGCGGCCGACGGGTCGAGCAACAAAATCAGGGCCAGTGCCGCCCACCAGCCGCGCCAGGCCGAAGCCGTGCCGCCCAGACTCCAAACTGCCGCAACGGAGGCAATCATCAGCATCGATCGCAGGGTGGGGACGGCAAACCCGGCCAAGCCGCTGTAAACCAAGGCCGCCGCCGCACCCGCCGCCAGCATCCAAACGCGCGGCCGCCTCGGCGCGGTGGGCAAAAGGAGCAGCAGGCGTTTCATCAGCCAGGCGGCCAGCAGGGCCACCATGCCGACATGCAGGCCGGACACGCTGATCAAATGGTTCAGCCCCAACGGGCGGAACACCTGCCACCAGCCGCCCGACAGTGCGTCCTGCTCGCCGATGGAGAGCGCGCGCATCAAAGCCGCGCCGTCGGCCACTTCGGGTGGCAGCCGCTGCCAGCTTGAGCGGATGTGTCCGCGCAGGCGCAGGAGGCCGTCTGAAAAACCGTTTTCCCTGTCGGCCAGCAGCTGCCGTTCCGCTCCGGCCGTCGCCGATGCGTCTATGCCGTTGGCCAAAGCCCATGCCTCGCGGCTGAAACCGCCGATGTTTTCCTCACCGATAGGCGGGCGCATTTTCAGCTTCAGCCGCCACACGCTGCCGGCCGGCCATTCGCGCCGTCGATAGTCGGATAACTGCACGCGGTAACGCTGCCCGCCGGCCGTTTCCGCTTCGGCTTCGGCTTCCAAGCGCACCCGCCGCCCGTCGTCCTGGGCCAAACCGGCCGCCTTCACCGTCATTTCCACCGCCTCGCCCTGCCGTTCCAAAGGCCAGCGGGCGGCCAAAGCCTGTTCCGTCCGCCAAACGCCGTATGCCGTTCCCGCGCACGTCAGCAGCACGAAAACCGCCGTGCGCGGAAAACGGCGCAGTATCGGCACGGCACACGCCGCCCATACCGCAAACAGCCAAAACGGCGGTGCGGCAGGCAGGGCGAACGATAGCAAAACGCCCGCACAAAAGGCGGACGGCAGATAAATCGGCATCAGGTTTTCCGTATGGAGGCCGTCTGAAAATGAAAAGCACGCGCTGTGCTTTCAGACGGCCTGATTTCGATTGGAAAGGAGCGTGTCGGACATCAACGCTGAGCCGGTGTCCGTTTTAAAAGGGCAAACAGGGCCAACAGCGCGGGCAGGCTTGCTGCAACGACCGCCAGCAGGGGCTGCGGATAGCCGGATTCCGCGGCTGCCCAAAGGCCGTTATCCAGCGAGACCAGGGCGCAAGCCGCCCATAATACCGCCAGATTGACGGCATATGCCGCCGCTGCAATATTGCGCGGGAAAAGCTGCATCAATGCGGCAAACGAAAACCCCAAGAAGGCAAAGGAGAGCAGGTGCAAATCGCCGCTGCCCGCCGATTGCGGATATATCCAGCTGCCGTCCGCTGCCCGCATCAGGGGCAGGGAGGCAGGCTGCCGCAGAAAATACCAGCCCGCAGCGACATTGAAAAGGGCGAAAAACAGGAGGATTTTTTTCATTTTTCAAAAGCGTCCGGCTTGGGCTGCCTTCCTGAAACAACGATGGCATTCGGCGTTCGGCCGTCCGCCATACAAGGCCGTCTGAAAGGAAACCGATTCGTTCGGCATCAATCGCCCATTGCCGCCAGAAGCTCTGCCTGATGTTCGGCAATCAGGGCGTTGGTGATTTCTTCCAAATCGCCGTCCATCACAAAATCCAGCTTGTGCAGGGTGAGGTTGATGCGGTGGTCGGTCACGCGGCCTTGCGGGTAGTTGTAGGTGCGGATGCGTTCGCTGCGGTCGCCGCTGCCGATAAGAGATTTGCGTTCGGCAGCTTCTTTGGCTTGGGCTTCGCGTTTTTGCGCGTCGTTCAGGCGGGCGGCGAGGACTTTCATCGCCTGCGCCTTGTTGGCGTGTTGGCTGCGGCCGTCTTGGCATTCGACCACCATGCCTGTGGGCAGGTGGGTGATGCGGACGGCGGAGTCGGTTTTGTTGATGTGCTGACCGCCCGCGCCGGATGCGCGGAAGGTGTCGATGCGAAGGTCGGCGGGGTTCAGCTCGATGTCTTCGAGTTCGTCCGCTTCGGGCATGACGGCAACGGTGCAGGCGGAGGTGTGGATACGGCCTTGGCTTTCGGTGGCGGGGACGCGCTGTACGCGGTGGCCGCCCGATTCGAATTTTAGACGGCTGTACGCCCCGAGTCCGACAATGCGGGCGATGACTTCTTTATAACCGCCCAACTCGCTTTCGTTGGCGGAAACGATTTCGACTTGCCAGCGGTTGCGTTCGGCGTAGCGGCTGTACATGCGCAGCAAATCGCCTGCAAACAGTGCGGCTTCGTCGCCGCCCGTTCCGGCACGCACTTCGATGAAGATGTTTTTGTCGTCGTCGGCATCTTTGGGCAGCAGCAGTTTTTGCAGTTCGGTATCGAGCGTGTCGATTTTGGCTTTTGCCGCTTCGATTTCTTCGGCGGCAAAGTCTTTCATTTCGGGGTCGGACAGCATTTCCTGCGCTTCGGCCATGTCGTTTTGCGCCTGCATGTATTGGTGGAAGGTTTCGACGACGGGGGTGATTTCGGCGTGTTCGCGCGTGAGCTTGCGGTAGTTGTCCATGTCGGAAGTCGCTTCGGGCGAGCCGAGCAGGGCGGTTACTTCTTCCAAACGGTCGGACAGTTGTTGTAATTTTTCGATGATGGTGGGTTTCATGTAGGTCTTTCTTTGAAGGCCGTCTGAAAGGTTTTCAGACGGCCTGTTACGGATTGGCGCGGATTATAACTGATTGTTTTTCCGTGTTGCCGATTAGGGCTGTTTGCGGGTGGTGATTTCTGCCGCTTTTTCCTTCAATACGGGGATGTAGCTGCTGTTGCGGTACATCACGACGCTTTCCTTCGGCGATGCCGCGCTGACGGCGGCCAAAATCAGCGTGTCGCCCTGTTTGTAGAAGGCGATATCGGATTTGTGTTGCGCGAACCAGTTTTCCTGATGCTCGAAATCCGCGCCCTGCGGGGCGAGGGCTTCGAATTCTTCGCGGCTCAGGCGCGGGTAGGGGGGATAGAGCGCGTCAAATTCCTTTTTCGCTTGGGGGAACGTTTTTTTAGACGGAATCAGCATGATGTTTTGCAACGTGTCGTGCGTATCGTCGAATTGGAAAACGATAATCGAACCGTCCGCGTCAGGCATCGAGTAGGCATTGTTCATCGGCACGGGCGTGCCGTTGCCGTAGCCTATGGTGCTGGAACCCGTCTTGGCAAGCTGCGGATGCTTTTTCAGCGCGTCGGCCACCGTGGCTTTGCCCATGGTCAGGCCGTAGGGCGACGGATTGTCGGGATGGACGGCCTGTTTCGCCTGCGCGTCGGCGGCTGATTTGACGGCCGCGCTGTTGTCGGCGCGGGCGGTTTCATCGGCTTCGAAAGAACAGGCGGCCAGTATGGCGCAGGCCATCAGGGAATATAGGTATTTCATGGCATTTCCTTGTTGTGGTCGTGCGGTTACTTCTCTACCGGCAGGCCGAAATGCAGGTAGCTGATTTCGGTGGCCATGCGGCCGCGCGGCGTGCGTTGCAGGAAACCCTGCTGGATCAGGTAAGGTTCGATAACGTCTTCGATGGTGTCGGTGGATTCGCCGATGGCGGCGGCGATGTTTTCCAAGCCGACCGGCCCGCCGCCGAACTTGTGCAGCACTGCTTCGAGGAACTTCCTGTCCATCACGTCCAGGCCGACCGCGTCCACATCCAGCATAGATAGGGCGGCATCGGCGGTTTTCGCGCTGATGCTGCCGTCGCCCTTCACTTCGGCGTAATCGCGCACGCGGCGCAGCAGGCGGTTGGCGATACGCGGCGTGCCCCTGCTGCGTTTGGCCACTTCCATCGCGCCCGATTCGTCCATGTCCAGTTGCAGGAGGTGCGCCGAACGGCGGACGATGGTGGCCAAATCGCTGTGGTTGTAAAACTCCAAACGGGCGACGATGCCGAAACGGTCGCGCAGCGGATTGGTCAGCATGCCCGCGCGGGTGGTCGCGCCGACCAGCGTGAACGGCGGCAGGTCGATTTTCACCGAGCGGGCGGCCGGGCCTTCGCCTATCATGATGTCGAGCTGGTAGTCTTCCAAAGCGGGATACAGGATTTCCTCCACCACGGGGCTGAGGCGGTGGATTTCGTCGATGAACAATACGTCGTGCGGTTCGAGGTTGGTCAGGAGCGCGGCCAAATCGCCCGCGCGTTCCAGCACCGGGCCGCTGGTTTGGCGCAGGTTCACGCCCAATTCTTTGGCGATGATGTTGGCCAACGTGGTTTTGCCCAAGCCCGGCGGGCCGAAAAGCAGCGTGTGGTCGAGTGCTTCGCCGCGTTTTTTGGCTGCCTGGATAAAGATTTCTAGTTGTTCTTTGGCCTTGTGCTGGCCGATATAGTCGGCAAGCAGCTTCGGGCGCAGCGCGCGTTCGAGCTGTTCTTCTTGGGATGACAGGGATTGCGCGCTGATAATGCGTTCCGGTTTGGCGGCGGTGAGGTTGTCGGTGTGCAGCATGGGAAAGGTTCGGTCGGGCAAAGGGCGTATGATACCTGAAAACGGAGCCGACGATGGGAGGCGGCGTTTCTGCGGGGCCAAAACGAAGCCGCTGTGGGGGAAATGCCTTTCAGACGGCCTAATAAGTGAAAAGCGCGTAAAATCCTTCTTTTTGATTTTGGGAGATTGTGATGGAATTGTCCGCAGAACAAATGCAAAGCCGCCTCGACCATATCCAAAGCTGTTACCGGCGTTGGCTGGAGCTGCAGCCCAAATTGGAAGCGGCGCAGGAGGAATGGCGGCAGGCGGCGGGGCTGATGGCCGAACTGGATGCTTTTTACGCCAAAGAATACATGGCATTCAATCAGGCCGTAGAAAACGGCCTCGAACTCGACGAGCGCACGGAGGGCGAATACCGCGTTTTGAGCGAAGACGCGCTGTACAACGCTTTCGGCGAACAATACGAATTGGCCTGGCAATGGATGAGGCTGGCCATGCAAAGCCTCGATCCCGCAAACCGCTGTTCCTGAATACAGGCCGTCTGAAAGCGGCATAACCGGAGAGATACATGAAAAAAAACACCCAAACCGTCTTATGTTTGATTCTGTTGTCGTCAGGCATGAGTACACTCGCCTGTTCGCCCAACCTGCCGAATTACCAAAACTGTATCAACCAGCAGCGGCAGTCTATGGAAATGCAGCAATTTCAAGGCCGGATGCAGCAGGAACAATCACTCGGCCAGCAGCAGCGGCAGCCGTATGACCCGTATGCGTTTGAAAAAGCAACTGTTCGGGCGCGGCAGGATTTGGCCGGTCAAAGTGATATTGCCGTGGCCTTCAGTCCGTCCACAGGGGCTGTAGGCGTGTCCGCGGTATCGTGGGCGCAGTTGCAGCCAAACGTACATGCCAACCCCATGCTGGCTTCCACCAAAGAATTTGCTTTGGCTTCCTGTATCGATAAAGCCCTCAATCTGAAAATGGGCGGCTTTACCCACAAGGAAATGGACAAAACCCTCCGCAAATACGGCAAAAAAAGCGATTGCAAAATCGTGAAGGAAGGGGAACGGTTGGAAGAAAACCTGATTGCCGTGATTCGCGGCAGGCTGGCAGACGGTACGTATACACTTTATTGGCTCGCACGCGGCGACAACGGCACCCCGTTTTCCCAACAACAGCCCGAATTTAAATCGCTGTTGAAAAAATGCCGAAGCGAAGCGCAAAGTTGCGACGTCATCGGACAGTTCGGCTATCGGACGGAATTGTATTGAAAAATAAATTCATGCTAAAAGGCGGTAGGTTTATTCAAACGCGGCGGCAATGTATCGCCGTTGTTTGAGCCGGTTTTTTGGCTTCTGCCGCATTTTGCCCTTCGGGCAAGGGATGATGCCGCCGTTTCGTAATTTTTCTGTGTAATGAGTGAAAGGAGTTTCTGAAATGAAGCATAGCGCAATATTGGCCGCCGCCTTGTTGGCCGTGTCCGCACCGTCTTTTGCCGCACCGTCCGGCGTGCCGGAAGGCCGCTGGCGGATAACGGGGGTTGACGGCAAATCCGCATCGGGCACATTGGTTTTCGACCGCGCGTCATCGCGCCTGCATGCCGATGCGGGATGCAATATGTTGTCGGCCGGATACCGCGTCAGGAAAGGCCGTCTGAATGTTTCCCAGACCGTTACCACCTTGAAAGCCTGCGAGCCGGAAGTGATGACGGCGGAAGAAAAACTGTCGGGCGCGCTGTCCGCCGTCCGCCGTTATCGGTTGCGCGAAACGCCTGCCGGGGCGGAGCTGGTGTTGGCCGACAAATACGGCAAAGTGCGGATTCTGGCGGTGAAAGAGGCGAAGGGCGTGCCGCCTGCCGCCGAAACCGCCGAATAAGGCTTCAGACGGCCTGAAGGCCGTCTGAAAAGGCCGCCAAACGGATTGGGTTTGGCGGCTTTTTGTTTTTACTGTCCGTTATGGCTGCGGAAATATTCCCACTCTTCCACCGCGCTGCCGTCGGGCAGGCGGCAGACGCCGTATTCGCCGCCGTCTTTGTCTTTTTTCATTTCCAGCTTCCCGCCTTGTTTGATGCAGAATTCGGAGGCGGGGTTGGCGATGCCGTCTGTCGGGACTTCCTGTCCGGCCTTGTCGGCGGAGCAGGCGGCGAGGGCGGCGGTTGAAAGTAAAAGGGCGAGATATTTCATGGGTTTTCCTTTTTAGGTCGGTTGTTCCGGCGCTGCCGGAAAAAATGCTGTAAAACCGCTTGGCAGTCTTCGGCCAGAATGCCGCCGAACACGGCGGTGTGTTTGTTCAGACGGCCGTCTGAAAACAGATCGACGATGCTGCCCGCCGCGCCGCTTTTCGGTTCGGCCGCACCGTACACCACGCGCGCCACCCGCGCCTGTATCAGGGCGGAGGCACACATGGCGCAGGGTTCGAGGGTGATGTAAACGTCGCAGCCGTCGAGGCGGTAGCTGCCTGTCTTCCGGCCCGCTTCGGCCAAGGCGCGCAGTTCGGCATGGCCACCGATATCGCAGTCGGCGACGCAGCGGTTGTGCGCCGTCGATAACACTTCGCCGTTGCGCACCACCACCGCGCCGACGGGCACTTCGCCGGCCGCTGCCGCCGCTTCGGCCTGATGCAGTGCAAGCCGCATAAAGCGTGCGGCTTCTCCGGCAGGCGGCGGCAGGGCGACGGGCGGGTGGTTTTTGACGGCGGCGAGCAGCGCGGTTTTGTCCGTGTCGGACAGTTGCATGACGTCGCAGCCGAGGCAGGCGGCGGCAAGCTGCCACAGGACGCTGCGGGTCGGCGTGCGGCCCGATGCTTTCAACAGCAGGAAGGTTTTGACCGCGCCCGTCCGCCGCAGTTCTTCCCGGCTGCGGATGCCGAGGCGGTGCAGGGCTTGGAGGGTGGACGGGGCGAAGGGCGGGGTGGTGAGCATGATGTGTCGGTGTGTGTTTTCAGACGGCCTCGGGCGGAGGTTCGGATGGATGTCCGGGCCGTCTGAAAAAGGGTTTGCAGTAATAAAGGAGGGGCAAACGGCGGTTTCAGACGGCCTTATAACGCCCTTGTGCTCTCAAACCGCCTTTTGAGGCCGCTGAAGGGGTCGGTAAACTCTATCGCGCGTGCGAGGAGTTTCAGCGGGCGGGCGTAGTCGGTGCAGTCTGCGGGCTGCGGGTCGGGGTAGAGCGGGTCGTTCAGCAGCGGTATGCCGAGCGCGGCCATGTGGACGCGGAGCTGGTGTTTTTTGCCGCTGACCGGCCGGAGGCGGTAGAGGCTGTAGCCGCCCCTGTTTTCCGCCAGTTCGATGATGGTGTGGCTGTTGGCTTCGCCTTCGGCCTGCCGCGTGAGGTAGAACGGTTCGCCGCGTTCGAGCCGCGAACGGACGTGCAGCGGGTAGGCAAGGTCGGTGCGGGTGGGGGCGAGGGCTTCGTAGGTTTTTTCCACCGCGCGGCTTTGGAACAGGGTTTGGTAGGCGCGGCGGCTTTCGGGGCGGTGGGCAAACAGGATGACGCCCGCCGTGTCTTTGTCCAGCCTGTGCAGCGGAGTGAAGTTTTCGGGATTCAGGTGTTGCAGTTCGGGGCGCAGCCGCAGGCGGGTGAGCAGGGTTTCGCGCAGGAAGCGGCCGCCGGGGATGACGGGCAGGAAGTGCGGTTTGTCGGCCACAATCAGGTGTTCGTCGATGTGCAGGATGTGTTCTTGAAACGGCACGGGTTCTTCTTCGGCGGCGATGGCTTCGCGGTAGTAGTAAACCGTGCCGCCGGGGCGGAATGCGGCGTCGGCGGCCAGCGGCGTGCCGGCTTCGTCGAAGATGTGGCCGTCTGAAAGCCTGCCCGCCCAGATTTCGCGGCCGATGTAGGGGAAGCGGCGGCAGAGGAAGTCGAGCAGCAAAGTGCCGTGCAGTTTTTTGTCGCACGGCAGGTGGAGGTAGCTCGGTTTGATGCCGTCGATCAGCGGCAGCGGGGCGGTTTTTTTCATGGCCGCCATTGTAACCGAATTTCAGACGGCCTGTTTTGCTGCTACAATCCGTGCCGTTTTTGATAACGGTTTCGGCACAGGAGCGGCAGGGATGAGTCAGGAAAAACGGCGGATTTTCGTCCTCTACACGGGAGGCACCATCGGCATGGTTCAAAGCGGCCGGGGCTTGCGGCCGGATGCAGCCTTGGCGGAAAAGGCCTTGTTGCCGTTTTCAGACGGCCTCTCTTTCGATTGGCACATTTGTGCGCCGCTGATTGATTCGTCCGCCGTAACGCTGGAAAACTGGCGCGACTGGTTGGCCCTGCTGGTGGAAAAAATCCCGCAATACGACGGCGTGCTGGTGCTGCACGGCACGGATACGCTGGCCTACACGGCCAATCTGTTCGCCCTCGCGCTGCACGGTTTGGACAAACCGCTGGTGCTGACCGGCTCGCAATGGCCGTTCGGCGCGCCGGGCAGCGACGCGCCGCGCAATCTGGCCACGGCCGCCGCCGCCCTCCGCCTCGGCCTGCAGAAGTGCGCCATCGCCTTTGACGGCAAACTGTTCCCCGCCGTCGGCAGCAGCAAGGTCAGCACCGAAACGGCCGACGGTTTTGCCAACCCGCATTTCGGCGCGTTGGCGCAATGGTCAGAAGCGGAAGGGCGGATGAGCCTGCGGGACGGTTTGAGGCCGTCTGAAAAGCCGTCGGGCGGATTGCGCGCGGAGCGGATAAACCCCGCCGTGTCCGTGTCCTGCCACACCCTGATTCCCGGCGATTCCGTCCGCCATATCGCCGCCGCCTTGCGCCAGGACGGGGCGGATGCCGCGATACTGCAAAGCTACGGCCACGGCAACGCCCCTTCGGATGACGGTTTTATCGACGCCGTCCGCAGCTTCACCTCGCGCGGCGGCCTGCTGCTCAACATCAGCCAGGTGCTGCAGGGATGCGCGGCGGCGGTTTACGCCCAAGGCGACGCGCTGCGGCAGGCGGGCGTGGTCGGCGGCGGCAAATGCAACCTCGAAACGGCAAGCGTGCTGCTGACGCTGGCGGCAGGCAACGCCTGGACGGCAGACCGGCTGCGCGCCGAACTGGCCGCGCTGGGTTTGACGGATGCCTGAAACGTTTTCAGACGGCCTCCTCATGGTTTGAAGGCCGTCTGAAAGAAAAATATCGGGATTTTAATGTTTCCAAGGCAGCCACATCTTGGCCAGCACGTACATCAACAGTCCGCCGGAACCCAAAACGGCAAACACAATCCCTTTTTTGCGCGCGTTCGGGCACAGCCAGTAAACGGCGAGGCTGAAGCTGAAGAACATGGCCGCAACCGCCCACACCAATTGCCGGTCTTTGAAGCGGTTGAGGGTATAGCTTTCGTTCATCACCACATACATCTGCCACAAAGCCGCGCCGCACATCGAAAAAACGCCCGCAGGCAGGAAAAACAGTCCGAGCAGTTCCTTATTCATCTGGATAGGCCGTCTGAAAAAACAAAAGCGCGATTATAGCCGAAAGCACCCGCCACCAACTTTCAGACGGCCTTTTCTTTACACATGAATTAACGTATCCTTGCGTGCTTTCGCACACAGACACTTTCTCAACAAATATGAACGCACTTAAAACCATCAGCGATTTTTTCGGTAAAACCTTCGCCCTGTGGGCGGCACTGACCGCCGTGGCAGCCTATTCCCTGCCCGAAGCCTTTGTTTGGCTCAAGCCTTATATCACCTGGCTTCTGGGCGTGATTATGTTCGGCATGGGGCTGACGCTCAGCCCGTCGGACTTCAAAATTTTGGGGCAGCATCCGAAATCCGTGCTGACGGGCGTGGTGGCGCAATTCGTCATCATGCCGCTGACGGCTTACGTTTTGGCCGTTACGCTGCAACTGCCGCCCGCGATTGCGGCCGGCGTGATTTTGGTCGGCGCATGCCCGGGCGGGACGGCTTCGAACGTGATGACCTTCCTCGCGCGGGGCAATGTCGCATTGTCGGTGGCGGTAACGTCGGTTTCCACACTGCTCGCGCCGGTGCTGACTCCCGCTATTTTTTATCTGCTGGCGCATCAGTGGCTGGACATTTCCGCTTCCGCCATGCTGATGGATATTTTGAAAATCGTTATGCTGCCGATTGTGCTGGGCGTGCTGTGCAACCTTTTCCTACACCGGCAAACCAAGGCTGTGGAAGGCGTATTGCCACTGGTGTCCGTCGTGTCGATTGCCCTGATTATCGGCGCGGTGGTGGCTTTAAACCGTACCAAAATCGCCGAGGCGGGCGGGCTGATTTTCGGCGTGGTGATGCTGCACAACTGCATCGGCTACCTGCTGGGCTTTTTCGCCGCCAAGTTCATCAAATTGCCTTACGACGCGCAAAAGACGCTGGCCATCGAAGTCGGGATGCAGAATTCCGGCCTGGCCGCCGGTTTGGCGATGAAATATTTCGATCCGATTGCCGCCGTGCCGGGTGCGATATTCAGCGTGTGGCACAATATTTCCGGTTCGCTGCTGGCTTCCTATTGGGCGGCAAAGGCCGCCAAGGAGGAACGGCACGGTCAGGATGGGCAGGATAAACAGGCCGTCTGAAAAAGTATTTTCATACCGACAGGGAGCATGGGACAATGAGCGGAAAAAGCCCTTTTATTTCCGAGAAAATCAGTGAGCTGCGGCAGAAAATCGCCCGCCCCTGCACAGCGTTTGAAACGGGCGGTTTCCGACCGGCGGGAGATGACCGAGAAAACTGGATAGGCCGTGTGTTTTTGTGCAAACCGGAAGAAGCGCGGCCGGTCGTGGACAGTGAGGGCAGACCGCTTTATCCGCTGGCGCAGTTTTACCTGCCGGATTTGCCGTATGTGCCCGAACAGTTGCGCCATATTAGTTGGCTGACCGTGTTTGTCGGCGAAGAAATCCCCGAGTTGGAAGAATTCGAATTAAAACGCGGGGACATGGCGTTCTTGGAACATATCGGACGGCACGGCAAGGACTGGCTGATTCGGGAGTATACTGCCGATGACGAACTCGTCCGTTATGAATATCCCGCCAATCCGAATGGTTCTCCAAAGCCCTTTCCGCTCAAACCCGTCTTCCTTGAACGGGATTTTCCCATCTGGGACGGCGGAGGCTTGGATGGACATTTGGAAGATGAAATCTGCGACTTTGAAGACGATGACGACGAAGCAAACTGCTTGAGCTATTACGACGACATCTGCACCGAACACGACTACCGCCATAAGTTCGGCGGTTATCCGTCTTTCTGCCAGTCGGGCATTTGCGAAAATGCCAAAGGCCGCCTGCTGATGCATGATCATTTTGAATTTATGTTTCAGATTTCCAGCGACAGCAAGGCTTGTTTCAACGTTATCGACAGCGGCAGCCTGATGTTTTCCCGCAATCCGGAAAACGGCGAATGGTCGCTGTATTACGATTTTTATTGAGGCCGTCTGAAAGCCGCCCGACAAAGGAAACCCCATGAACCCGCTGATTACCGATTCCGCCTTATCCGACAGCCGCAAGCCGGTGATTGTCGCGCTGGATTTTGCTGATGAGGCATCGACCATTCAATTCGTCCGCCGCCTTGACCCCTCCCTGTGCCGTCTGAAAATCGGCAAAGAGCTGTTTACCGCCACAGGCCGCAGGCTGGCGGAAAATTTAATTCATCAGGGCTACCAACTTTTCCTCGATCTGAAATACCACGACATCCCCAATACTGTGGCCAAAGCCTGCAAAGCCGCTGCGGAAATGGGCGTTTGGATGGTGGATATGCATGCGTCGGGCGGCCGCCGCATGATGGAGGTTGCCGCGGAAGCGGTGGCAAACTGTCCAGACAAGCCGCTTTTAATCGGCGTTACCGTGCTGACCAGCATGGAGCAGGCCGACCTGGCCGAAACTGGCGTGGATGTGCCGATTGAGGAGCAAGTGTTGCGGCTGGCGCGGCTGGCGCAAAGTTCGGGCTTGGACGGCGTGGTCTGCTCCGCGCACGAAGCCGTCCCCTTGCGCGGCGCGCTCGGCTCCGAATTTGTCTTGGTAACGCCCGGCATCCGCTTGGATACCGCAGGCAACAGCGACGACCAACGCCGCATCATGACGCCCGCCGAGGCATTGGCGGCAGGTTCGACTTATCTGGTGATGGGCCGTCCCGTTACCCAAGCCGCCGATCCGGTAGCCGTATTGCGCGAAGTGAACCGAATTGCCTCACAGGCCGTCTGAACGGGCTGAAACGGCTTTTTCTGCCGCTTGTGCCGCCGGTTTGCCGCCTTGTGTCGGTTTATTGTTTATTTCACGGTATAGTTTTCACGAATCAGCTTTTCAGACGGCCTCTCCCGATTGTCAGGCCGTCTGAAAAAACAAGGAGGGCGCAATGACCTTTTACAGCGAAACCTTAAAACCCCGCCTGCAACAGGCGCGTGTATTGGTGGTGGGCGACGTGATGCTCGACCGCTATTGGTTCGGCGACGTGTCCCGTATTTCGCCCGAAGCCCCCGTCCCCGTGGCCAAAATCGAAAAAACCGAACACCGCGCGGGCGGGGCGGCCAATGTGGCGCGCAACGTGGCCGCACTGGGCGGGCAGGCCGTATTGCTGTCCGTCATCGGCGACGACGAAGCGGGCGACTGTCTGAATGCACTGATGGCGGAGCATGGGGTTGAAACAGTGTTGATACGCGACCAAAACATCGCTACCACCGTCAAGCTGCGCGTCGTGGCGCGCAACCAGCAGCTGATCCGGCTGGATTTCGAAGACGCGCCGACACACGAAGTATTGAACGGAGTGAAAAACCGCTTTCGTGAACTGTTGGCCGAATGCGACGTCGTCATCCTGTCGGATTACGGCAAAGGCGGGCTGACCCATGTGGTTTCCTTTATCGAATGGGCGCGGCAGGCGGGAAAACCGGTCTTAATCGACCCGAAAGGGGACGACTACGCCAAATATACCGGCGCAACCCTGCTTACCCCCAACCGTGCCGAACTGCGCCAAGTTACCGGCAGTTGGAAAAACGAAGCCGATTTGCAGGAAAAAGCCCGCGCGTTGCGGCGCAATTTGGATTTGCAGGCACTGCTCCTGACGCGCAGCGAGGAAGGCATGACCCTGTTCCGCGACGGCGAACCGCACCACCAGCCGACACAGGCGCGGGAAGTATTCGATGTTTCCGGTGCGGGCGATACCGTGATTGCCGGCATGGGGTTGGCAATGGCGGCAGGATTGGATTTTCCCGAAGCCATGCAGTTGGCAAACGCCGCCGCCGGCGTGGTGGTGGGCAAACTCGGTACGGCCGTGTGTTCGTTTGACGAATTGGCGCAATCATTGTAAAGTAACGTAATAATCAAGTATTTTTTTGTTGCATCATTGCGGCTGCCTGCCCGAAGTATCGGCCGGCGGCAAAAAAAGGATGCCGCAGTTGCGGACACATTAACAAATATTTTAAGGGAATACAGTCAAATGCCAGTAAGCATGACCCGCTTGGAATTCAATTGGGACGACAGTCAAAGCCGTAAAAAACTCGACATGAATGCCGTGCAGGCTGTGGCCGCCGTATGGTTGGCGGACAAAAATGCCAGCCGTCACGCCGTGATGGATCTCGAAACCGTAGTGGATGAGCCTTTCTCTTTCGCTTTCAACGGCTTGGATACGGCAACGGTCATCGGGTTGTTTGACGAAATCGCGCGGCAATTTCCGTTTATACGCTTTTATGTGCGCGGCATCGGCGAAGATTTCAGCAATATGTGGCTGCGCGAATACTACAACGGCGTAACCGTGTTTGCCGCCGGACCGTTCGAGCATAAAGTGTCGGAAAATATAAACAATAAAGGTAAAAGCTGGTTTAGCCGATGGTTGGGGAAATAGTGCCTGGCTAAGGCGCGTTTCGGAAATGTTTCAGACGGCCTGGGCATCGCTTTGCCGCCTGTTGTGTACAATACCCGCCTCCGATTGAGATTGCCGCCGTCAGGCGGTACAATCGGCGGCGTTTTATTTTTGTAAAGAAATATTATGAGTCTGATTGGTGAAATTTTACCGTCTTCACACATCCTGCTGGATTTGGAAGTCAGCAGTAAAAAACGCCTGTTCGAGCAAGCCGGACTGTTGTTGGAAAACGAAGCGGGTGTTGCCCGTGCCGAAGTCTTCGACTGCCTGTTTGCCCGCGAAAAACTCGGTTCCACCGGCTTGGGGCACGGTGTGGCTGTACCGCACGGCCGATTGGCTTCATTGAAAAAGGCGGTCGGTGTCTTTATCCGCAGTAAAGAGCCGATTCCTTTTGATGCGCCCGACGGCAAACCCGTTTCACTGGTTATGGTATTGCTGGTTCCCGAAAATGCCGCAGGCACGCATTTGGAAGTCTTATCCAAACTCGCAGGAAAATTTTCAGACAAAGGCGTGCGCGAACAGCTAATGCAGGCTGCCGATGCCGCCGGAATCCTACGGATTCTGACGGAGGAATAATGCCGAGCATCTCCGTACGCAGCCTCTATCAGGACAATCAGCACAAACTCCAATTGGCTTGGGCGGCAGGCGCGGCGGGGGCCGACAACCGTATCGGAGTAGAGGCCGACAAGCCGGTTTTGGCTTTGGTCGGCCATTTGAATTTTATCCACCCTAATCAGGTTCAGGTTTTGGGTGTGGCCGAAGTCGATTATCTTAGCCGTATGGAAAGCGGCGATTTGGCCTACAGTTTCGACCAGCTTTTCGAGTTGCCGATGTCGCTGGCCATCGTGGCAAACGACTTGCCCGTGCCGAAGAGTCTGCGCGACTATTGCCATACCCACAACGTCCCGCTGCTGACTTCCAAGCTGGAAAGCCCGTATCTGATGGATGTGCTGCGGATTTATCTGCAACGCACCTTGGCGGTTTCTACGGTTAAGCACGGCGTATTCCTCGATGTATTCGAAATCGGCGTCCTTTTGACCGGGCAGTCGGGCTTGGGTAAAAGCGAATTGGCTTTGGAGCTGATTTCGCGCGGGCACAGCCTGGTGGCCGATGATGCGGTGGAACTGCACCGCACCGCGCCGGAACTTTTGGAAGGCCGTTGTCCGCCGATGCTGCGCGACTTTCTCGAAGTGCGCGGCTTGGGCATCCTCAATATCCGCCATATTTTCGGTGAAACATCCATCCGTCCGAAGAAATCCCTCAACCTCATCATCAATCTGGTTGCGGCCGACGACGATTACATGAAACAAATCGACCGTTTGAGCATTCGCAGCGAAACCGAATCCATCCTAAACGTCAATGTCCGCTCCGTTACCCTCCCCGTGGCTGCAGGCCGCAACTTGGCGGTGCTGGTGGAAGTGGCGGTACGGAACTATATCCTCCAGCTGCGCGGAAAAGACAGCATGAAGGAATTTTTAGAACGGCATCAAAGTATTATGAAAGAGCAAGAGGTCGGGCATGAAAATCATCCTGATTAGCGGCTTGTCCGGTTCGGGCAAGTCGGTGGCACTGCGCCTGTTGGAAGATGTCGGCTACTACTGCATCGACAATATGCCTATGGAAATGATGCCCGATTTGGTGCGGCATCACATTTTGCGGGCAGACGTCGAGCACTTGGCCGTCAGCGTGGACATCCGTTCCCGCCCGAGCATCAGTGAAATCGACAAGCAGCTTGCCTATCTGCGCCGGCAGGGGCACAGTG
This sequence comes from Neisseria sp. P0008.S010, assembly GCF_051962715.1. Classification (NCBI taxonomy): domain Bacteria; kingdom Pseudomonadati; phylum Pseudomonadota; class Betaproteobacteria; order Neisseriales; family Neisseriaceae; genus Neisseria; species Neisseria sp. P0008.S010. The sequence goes on along the minus strand of NZ_JBQCVA010000003.1, from coordinate 35,718 downwards.
TGGACCTGCTGTTTTTGGAGTCGGACGAAGCCGTATTGATGCGCCGGTTTTCCGAAACCCGCCGCAGCCATCCGCTGGCCGGACTGACGCAATCCCTGCAGGAGAGCCTGCGGCAGGAGCGGGAGATGTTGGCACCGCTGCGCGAAAAGGCATACTGCATCGACAGTTCGTCGATGAATTCCCAGCAGCTTCGTTATGTCGTGCAGCAATGGCTGAAGGTAGAGCGCGAAGGCATGTTGGTGGTGTTTGAGTCTTTCGGCTTTAAATACGGCGTACCGACCGACATCGATTTCCTGTTTGATATGCGCAGCCTGCCCAATCCTTATTACGACACCGCCCTGCGGCCGTTCAACGGTACGGAAGAGCCTATCCGGCTGTATCTCGACAGTCAGCCTCTGGTGCAGGAAATGGTGGGCGACATCAAACGCTTTATCGGCCGCTGGCTGCCGCGGATGCAGGAAGAAAGCCGCAGCTACGTTACCGTCGGCATCGGCTGCACCGGCGGCCAGCACCGTTCCGTTTATGTTTGCGAACGGCTGGCGGAACATTTCAGGCCGGATTATCAGGTGCTGGTACGGCACCGCCAGCTCAACCAAGGCGCGTAACCGGTGCAGCGGATAATCAGACCGCAGAGGCCGTCTGAAACAGGCCGTCCGGCATTTTCAGACGGCCTTTCCCATATTCAGAACAGAGAACCGAAAAACATGGCAATCCAATGGTATCCCGGCCACATGCACAAGGCCAAAAAAGCGATTATCGAACGGCTTAAAAGCGTCGATATGGTGATAGAGGTGCTGGACGCGCGCATGCCCGCATCCAGCGAAAACCCCTTGCTGGGCAAACTCTCGTCGGACAAACCCAAACTGAAAATCCTCAACAAACAGGATTTGGCCGACCCCGAGCGCACCGCCCTGTGGCTGGCCGAATTCCAGTCCCGCCCGAACACCAACGCCATCGCGTTGGACGCTTCCGACCGGCAGGCGGCACAAAAGCTGATTGCCGCCTGCCGCGCCCTCGTGCCGAACCGCAAAGGCGTGGACAAACCCCTGCGCGTCATGATTTGCGGCATTCCCAATGTAGGCAAATCCACCCTGATTAACGGTATGCTGGGCAAAAAATCGGCCAAAACCGGCAACGAACCCGGCATTACCAAAGTCGAACAACGCTTGTTCCTTGCCGACGATTTCTGGCTCTACGACACTCCCGGCATGCTGTGGCCGAAAATCATCGTGGAAGAGGGCGGTTACAACCTGGCCGCCGGCGGCGCGGTCGGTCGCAACGCACTCGATGAAGAAACCGTCGCCCTCGAACTCATCGATTACCTGCGCCGCCACTACCTGCCGCAGTTGCAGGAACGCTATCAGGCCGACAAAAACGAAAGCAGCCATTGGCGTGACGAACAATGGTTGGAATGGATAGGGCGCAGGCGCGGCGCACTGCTGGGTGGCGGACGCATCAATTACCAAAAAGCGGCCGAAAACACCCTGACTGACTTCCGCGACGGCCACATCGGCCGCATCACCTTGGAAACCCCGAACCAATGGGAACAATGGCTCAAAGCCGCCCAACACCGCGAAGCCGAACAAAAAGCCGAACGCGAACGCCGCAAGGCCGAACGCAAAGGGAAGGCCGGTCTTCTTTAATCGCACTAATTTTTCAGACGGCCTCCAACTTAATCCGAAAACATACCGTTTGTTCTATCCGGAATAACCAGAAACAAAAGGAATCATATGCACGCCGAACTTCAGTCTCCCAAATTGTGCCGCGTCCGCGCCATTACCGCCTTTACAGTGTTGCCGGCTGATGCCGCAAGTTGGGAAAGCATCCTTTCCGAAGCCAAAAGCCAATGCGACCGTTTGGCCGCCTCATTGGCCCGAGGCGGCTATCAGGTGCAATCCATCCGCATAGTGTCCAATCCGTTCGGCGAATACCTCGACACATCGGACATAGCGGCCTCAAAAGCCGGTTTGGAACGGATTCGCAATATTCTGACGCGCATCAATCAAAACAGCAGTTTGCGCATACGGTTTGCAATCGGCGAAGCATGCACGGCGGCGGAAATTGCCCTTTTGCCCGAACTGATTAAAGACTACGGCGACCTCTGCAACGCCTGTGTCAATGTACATGCCGATGCAAACTGCCTGCCCGACAACGAAACCATCCTCCGCTGCGTGGATGCCGTAGGAACAATCGGCCGCATCACATCGCGCGGCGAAGGCAATTTCAACTTTACCGTCAATTTCAATTGCTCCCCGCTGATACCTTATTTTCCGGCAAGTTATCATAGGGGGGAGCAGGGGAACTGCCTGGTGGTCGGCTTGGAAACCCCCGACCTGCTGGCTGCCGCCTTGCGCCGCCTAAACAACCTTCCCGAAGAACACACCGCTTATTTTCAGACGGCCTTAAATGCCATGCGCGAAGCACTGCAACATCATGTCGATGCGGTGCAGCAATACATTACCGAAACCCCGCTCTCGGCAGGCTGGCAATATGCAGGCATGGATACCTCCGCCGCCCCGTCGAAAAACTGCACTTCGATGGTCGAACTCTACCGCCTGTTGCGAGTACCGCATTTCGGTGCCGCAGGTACGGTGGAAGCGTCAGCTTTGCTAACCCGGGTGTTCAAATCACTGCACAATGTCCGTGCAGTTGGTTTTTCAGGTCTCATGCTGGCGGTAACCGAAGACCAAGGTTTGGCCGAAGCAACCCATCATGCCCGCTTCGGATTGCACGACTTGCTGACCTACAGCAGCGTATGCGGCATCGGCCTGGATACCGTCCCCATTCCCGGAGACACTCCTGCAGGGAAAATCGCCGCCATCATGCGCGACACGGGTACAATGGCCTTCCGCTTGAATAAACCGCTCACCGTGCGCGTATTTCCCGTTCCGGGCTTGCAGGCCGGAGAGCGAACCACGTTTGAAAGTACGGATTTGTGCAACTGCGCCGTTCTACCCGTACGCTGAATCGTCCAACCTTTCAGACGGTCAATCACCGGAAGGCCGTCTGAAAACCGAGAAAGGAAACAACCATGCTCTTAGGAGTCAATATCGACCACGTCGCCACCCTTCGCAACGCGCGCGGCACAAGCTACCCGTCCCCGCTCGAAGCCGCCCTGCTGGCCGAAACCCACGGCGCGGACTACATCACCCTGCACCTGCGCGAAGACCGCCGCCACATCAAAGACGACGACGTCGCACAAATCGCCCGCGCCGTCCGCACCCACATCAACCTCGAAATGGCACTGACCGAAGAAATGCTCGAACACGCCCTGCGCGTGCGGCCGAAAGAAGTCTGTATCGTGCCCGAAAAACGGCAGGAAATCACCACCGAAGGCGGCTTGGACGTACTGGGGCAACAGCAAAAAACAGCCGATTTCACCCGCATCCTCAGCGAGGCCGGCATCCGCGTCTCCCTCTTCATCGATGCCGACGAAGCGCAAATCCAAGCCGTCGCAGACATCGGCGCACCCGCCGTCGAACTGCATACCGGCGCCTATGCCGATGCCGCCGATACCGCCGAACGCCGCCAACGTCTCGCACAAATCGAAGAAGGTGCGTATTTCGCCTCCGAACGCGGCCTCATCGTCAATGCCGGGCACGGCCTCAACATCCACAACGTCGCCCCGATAGCCAAAATCCTGCCGATAGCCGAACTCAACATCGGACACGCCCTCATCGCCCAGGCACTCTTCCTCGGCCTGCCCGCCGCCATCGTCCAAATGAAAGAAGCCATGTTCCGCGCCCGACTAAGCATCTGAACACCGAAACAGGCCGTCTGAAAACACCCTTGCCGACACCATCCTTTCAGACGGCCTCCACACCGCCGCACAAAACGCGATTCCCACTCAGCAGATCATGCAAACCAACCTTGCCGACCCCATCCGCCACACGCCAGAAGGCCAAACGGCCGACGAAATCATCCGCCGCTGCGTCCACTGCGGCATCTGCAACGCCGTCTGCCCCACCTACCGCCTCAGCGGCAACGAAGCCGACGGCCCCCGAGGCCGCATCTACCAAATCAAACAACTGCTGGAAAACGAAGCACCCGCCACCGGCAACCTGCACCGCTACCTCGACCACTGCCTCAGCTGCCGCGCCTGCGAAAGCGTCTGCCCCGCCAAAGTCGAATACGGCAAACTGGCCGAAATCGGCCGCGACGAAGCCGAACGCCGCATCAAAAGGCCGCTGTGGCAGAAACTGCAACGCGGCATACTGCGGCGGCTGATTACCGCCCCGCAACTCTTCACCCCCCTTTACCGCATCGGACAACACAGCCGCTCCCTGCTGCCCGACGCACTCAAAAACAAAATCCTGCCCCTGCGGGAAGCAGGCTTCATGCCCGACAACGAACACCCGCGCCAAATCCTCATGCTCGAAGGCTGCGTCCAACCCGCCCTCTCGCCCAACATCAACCGCGCCGCCGCCCGCATATTGGACAGGCTCGGCATCCAAACCCACTATTCCCATTTTGCCGGCTGCTGCGGAGCCGTCAATCTGCACAACGGCGCAAAAGCAGACGGCTTGGACGACATGCGCCGCAACATAGAAGCCTGGATACCCTGGCTGCCCGACGGCATAGAAGCCATCGTAACCACCGCCTCCGGCTGCGGCGTAACCGTCAAAGACTACGGCTACCACCTGCAAAACGACCCCGAATACGCCGAAAGGGCCGCCCGCATCAGCTCATTATCCAAAGACATCGTCGAAATCCTGAGCAACGAAAGCCACCGCCTGCATGCCATGATGCACAAAAGGCCGTCTGAAAAAATCGCCTACCACCCGCCCTGCACCCAGCAATACGGCCAAAAACTATCGGGCAGCGTGGAAAAACTGTTCGCCCGACTCGGCATCCCGCTCTACCTGCCCGCAAATTCCGGCCAATGCTGCGGCGCGGCGGGCACTTACGCACTGCTCCATCCCCAAACCGCAGGCCGTCTGAAAACCGAAAAACTTACCGCCTTAAACGAACTGCAACCCAACATCATCCTTTCAGCCAATATAGGCTGCATCACCCACCTCGGCGGCGGCAAACCCCCAGTGCGGCACTGGATAGAATATCTGGACGAACTGCTGGCTTGATTAAACTGCGGGAATGAAAAGAAAGGCCGTCTGAAAATTCAGCCGGCCTTTCTTTTGTATAAATAGCTTCAAGAATGTGCCTTTAAAGCAGCAATTAGTTCTTGTAATAGAGCATTTTCGCGTTCTTTCTGCATTAATAGTTCTTCTTTATGGGCAAGCTGTAATTTTAGCCTTTCCACTTCTCCTATAATGGTACTTGGTGCATTATAGAAAGAAATATCACCACCCTCGCTATTGTTTTCACTATTAATCTGCAAAGTCATCGTGTTGCCGTTGTCCTTTATCAATTCCCAAATATTAAGTTGGAAAATTTTGGCGATCTGTTCTAAACGGGGAACACTCAAAATAGTTTCGCCACGTTCGATTTTGGCATAACCGCTGGGTGACATTTCCAACTTTTCAGCCATTTCTTCCTGAGACCATTTGTTTAGTTCCCGTATTAGACGGATTTTTTCATATGTTTCCATGATGCTGTCGAACTCATTGTGTAACGATTGAATTTTTCGGACAGTTTTTGTATTTTTGCAAACTGTTAAATAATTTTAGCACAAACTAAAATTCCCTTTTAGTCTAAATCTTTCAACATCGTCTATATGGGAATTACTATGCAGAATATTCATTCTTTAGGTAAAGAAGAACTTGAAATTTTGAAAAAAAGGATACAGGGAAAAGTAAAGGAGTTGCGCTCTTATGTACCCAAGGTTGGGATATTCGGTGTAACAGGCGTAGGTAAATCTTCTCTGTGCAATGCTTTGTTCGGCAGTGATGCCGCAGCAATCAGTGATGTGGCTGCCTGTACGCGTGAGCCGCAGGAAATCTTTATCGGCAATGAGGATAAGCAACAGGGAATTTATCTTGTAGATGTACCAGGGGTAGGGGAAACAATTGAGCGGGATGAAGAATATTTCGAATTATACCGCAAACTGATGCCCGAACTGGATTTGGTTCTCTGGGTAATTAAAGCTGATGACAGGGCTTATGCCGTAGCAGAAAAAGTATACAAAGAAATTGTCCATCCACATAAAGAACGGTGTCCGACTTTGTTCGTTATCAATCAAGTCGACAAAGTTGAACCGATAAGGGAGTGGAATGTTAAGGAAGGATTGCCCGGAGAACGGCAACAAGCCAATATTTTGAAAAAAATTGATGAAATCAGTAAGGCGTTTGAAATTTCCACCCGTTATATTGCAACGGTTTCGGCAGAAGAAAAATATAATTTGGAACAACTGATGGATTCGATAGTGGATGTATTGCCGAAAGAAAAAAAGTATGCCGTTTTACGGGAAGCAACAGAAGAGGTAAAGACAGAACAGGCTGAAGAGGCTGCTGAGAGAGGAATTTGGGAAAGCATTAAGGAGTTTGCCACAGAGCTTGGAGAAGCTGCACTTGAAATTGCTAAAACGGTAGTTTACGAAAATTCTCCCAAACTATTGAAACGTTTATGGGATTGGTTATTTTAGTTCAATATAGTAATCTAAGGGCCGTCTGAAAATATGAGACTTCAGACGGCCTTAGTATACGATTGCAAGGGATAAACACCATGAATTTATCCGAAGTACAGGCTTACTATAAAGCCTGTCGGGAAACTTATCCCGAACCCTTCCGCCTGCGTATCCACCGCGCTCTAAGCTGGCTGGACAAGGCGCAGCAGGCACAGGCCGATTTGGATATCCGCTTTCAGGCATTGTGGATTGCCTTCAACGCCGCCTATGCCAATGAAATCGACGGCCGCACGATGCTGGGCGACAGGGGCGGTTTCCGCTGTTTTTTGCAGACGGTTTGCAGTTTGGACAAGGAAAAGCGCATTTACGGCTTGGTATGGCAGACTTTCCACGGCGCCATCCGTTCGCTGCTCGACAACCGCTATGTTTTCCAGCCGTTTTGGGATTTTCACAACGGTTTGACAAGCGAAGCCTCATGGCGCGACGATTTCGATCGGGCGAAGAAGAAGGTGCATACGGCTTTGTCGGCGCAGGATACGGATACGGTATTGCTGGTGTTGTTCGACCGCCTCTATACCCTGAGAAACCAGATTATCCACGGCGGCGCGACTTACGGCAGTTCGGCCAACCGCAGTCAGTTGCGGGATGCATGCAACATCCTTTCCGCTTTGCTGCCGGAAATTTTGCAGGTGATGCAGCTTCATTCCTCCCGCGATTGGGGGCGGCCGTTTTATCCGTTTGTGAAGGATGGGGATTGAAATGGCATTCAAACCGAAAACGCCTATGGGGTGGGTTTGCCGCGATTGCGGCAAGGTAAACGGCCCACCCGTCGTTTCGGATGTGCTACCGCCGAAGCCGCCGCTTTGCGGGAAATGCGGCGGGCGGCATTTGGAGCTGAAACCTTTGGAGGCAAAAGGCATTTTTAAGTTCTTTAATATCCGCCTGTAAGGCCGTCTGAAAGCCGTCGGGCGGTATTTGTTTGCCAAATGGAGTACAATCGCGGGCCGTCTGAATTTTCAGACGGCCTTTTTGTGAACGGACGGTGAATCTATGGCGACAGAATCTTCTCGCTGGCTGAGCGTGTTCGCGCTTGCCTGCGCGGCCTTTATCTTCAATACCACCGAATTTATCCCGATTGCGCTGTTGAGCGATATCGGGCGCAGTTTCGGCATGCTGCCCGCCGAGGCCGGTGTGATGATTACGGTGTATGCGTGGGTGGTGGCCTTGATGTCGCTGCCGCTGATGCTGATGACGCGGGCGACGGAGCGCAAGGTGTTGCTGTTGGTTTTGCTGGCGGTGTTTGCAGGCGGCCATGTGTTGTCGTTTTTCGCCGGCAATTTCACTGTTTTGCTGGTCAGCCGGACTGTGGTTGCGCTGACGCACGCGCTGTTCTGGTCGATTACGGCGGCTTTGGCGGTGCGGATTGCGCCCAAGGGCAAGGGGAATCAGGCTTTGAGCCTGTTGAGTATGGGAACGGTGCTGGCGATGGTGTTGGGCATTCCGTTGGGGCGGCTGGCGGGTCAGGCGTACGGCTGGCGGCTGAGTTTCCTGCTGATCGGGGGTGCGGCGGCTCTGACGGCGGCGGTGTTGGTTAAAACTCTGCCCAAGCTGCCGAGTATCAACAGCGGTTCGCTTGCCAGCCTGCCGCTTTTGTTGCGGCGCAAGAGTCTGCTGCAGTTGTTTGCCTTTACCGTGCTGATGATAACCGCCCATTTCACGGCTTACAGTTATATCGAGCCGTTCGCGCTTCAGACGGCTGCCTTTCCTCCGCAGCGGGCGACGATGCTGCTGTTGGTGTACGGCGCGTCCGGTTTTGCCGGGTCGTACTTGTTCGGACGTTGGTTTGCCCGCAAAAGCCGTTTGTCTTTTGCCGCTTACGCGCTGCTGATGACGGCGGTGATGGTTTTGCTGCTGCCGTCGGCCGCGTCCCCTTGGGTTTTGACGGTGTTATGCTTCTTGTGGGGCGTGGGCATCACTGCGCTCAGTTTGGCAATGGTGTCGCGCGTGCTGCGGTTTGCCGACGATGCGACGGATGTGGCGACGTCGATTTATTCTTCGCTGTACAACGTGGGCATAGGCGGCGGCGCGTTGTTCGGACGCTATGCCGTGCAGCAGTTCGGTTTGGAACACGTCGGCTTCGCCGGCGCGGCTTTGGCGGCGGTGGCGTTGCCGTTGTGCTTTTTGCTCGTCCGCCGGGCGGATTTTGCCGATACTTGACGTGCCGATGTTTGAGGCCGTCTGAAACTTTGTTTTAGCTCCGCAGAAACTCGGCTTCCTTCGGAAACTTCGTTTTAGCTTCGCAGAAACTTCGTTTTCAGACGGCCTTTTTTGCGTTTTGAGGTTTTGCGGCTTTCAGACGGCCTTTATTTCGGCCTGCGGTATACGTCGTGGCAGGATTTGCAGCTTGCGCTGACGTTGTTGTAGGCGGCGGTGATGCCTTCGAGCCGGCTGGTTTGCGATTGGGCGTTCAGCTCGTCAACCGCTGCGAAAAATTCGCTTTCCCTGCGTTTGAAATCATCGGGTTGCGCCCATACGGCGGGCAGTGCGTCGCCGTTGCCCTGCGGGTCGTTTTGGAAGTGGTCGAACGGTTTTTTCGCATTTTGGGTGAAAACGGCCGTCAGTTCTTTGAATTTGCCTTGGCTGAATGCTTCGTCGCCTTTGACCATTTTCCCCATGACGGCGAATTCGGGCATCATACGCTTGAAGGCGGCGGTGCGTTCGGCGGAAATCGGGCCTTTGTCTGCGGCAGGGCCGCCTTGTCCGCCGCAGGCCGCCAGTGTTACAGTGGCGGCCGCTGCGGCAAAAACGGTACGGAGATTCATGTGTTCCTCTTTCGGTATGGTTTTTGAAGCGCGCATCATACCTGAAAACAGGGCGGCAAAAGGTTTGCCGTCCATCGCTAAGGAGAAAAAAATGACGGTTTTGATTACCGGCGCATCGGCGGGCTTCGGCGAAGCGATGTGCAGGACTTTTGTACAGGCCGGCTTCCGCGTGGTCGGCGCGGCACGGCGTATGGATAAATTGCAGGGCCTGCGCGACGAACTGGGCGGGTCGTTTTATCCGCTCGAATTGGATTTGACCGACAGGCCGTCGGTTGCGGCGGCGTTGGCAAGCCTGCCGCCGCCGTTTGGCGAAATCGACTGCCTGATTAACAACGGCGGCCTAGCTTTGGGGCTGGATGCGGCCGACCGCGCCGATTTCGCCGATTGGGAAACGATGATTGAAACCAACGTGCTCGGATTGGCGTACCTGACCCGTCTGGTGCTGCCGCAGATGACGGCGCGGCGCGACGGCTACATCATCAATATCGGTTCGATTGCGGGTACTTACCCTTATCCGGGCGGCAATGTCTACGGCGCGACCAAGGCGTTCGTCCGCCAGTTTTCGCTCAATCTGCGGGCGGATTTGCAGGGCACGGGGGTACGGGTGAGCAATGTGGAGCCGGGCTTGTGCGGCGGAACTGAGTTTTCCAACGTGCGCTTCAAGGGCGACGACGGTAGGGCGGCGAAGGTGTATGAGAACGTGCAGCCGGTTACGCCGCAGGATATTGCGGATACTGTGCTGTGGCTGTATCAGAGGCCGAAGCATGTCAATGTGAACGCGATAGAAATCATGCCGACGGCGCAGGCTTTCGGCGCGCTGCCGGTATGGCGGGAAGCGGAATAGCCCGCTGCGGTTTCGTTACCGTGCAGGCCGTCTGAAAGCAGGTGTTTTCAGACGGCCCGACGGCGGACGGCTTGCCCGAACCGTCTTTTTGTCTGTACGGCACGGGCGGAACCGGGCGGCCTGTACGGAAAGTTGAATCTGCCAAACCGTTTGCGAATGGATGATAAAGGCCGTCTGAAAATTTGTTTTTCAGACGGCCTGTTTGCTTTTCCGAATGGACGGCAGACGGGCAAAGCTGTCCGGCATCCGCAAAGGAATGGATAGGCTTGCTTTGTCTACCGAGCGCAGGCTTTGTTCAGACTTGCTCCGGCTGAAAACATCAGCCTTTGGTGGCCAATATCCGGCCGACGGTATCGACGACGGCCTGCGTTTGCGGGTCGATTTCCAGATTGACCGTGTCGCCCGCCTGCCGTGTGCCGAACAGGGTGCGGCGCAGGGTTTCGGGAATCAGGTGGACGCAGAACGAGTCTTCGCCGACGTTGCCTATGGTCAGGCTGCATCCGTCGAGGCCGACGAAGCCTTTGGGCAGGATGTAGGGTTTGAGCGCGGCGGGCAGGGCGAAGTGCATCGTGGTGTTGTGCTCGGTGCGTTCGATGCGGAGGATTTCGGTGGTGGCGGTGATGTGGCCGCTCATCAGGTGGCCGCCGATTTCGTCGCAGAAGCGGGCGGCGCGTTCGAGATTGACCAAGTCGCCCGCTTTCAGACGGCCTAAGTTGGTTTTGTCCAGTGTTTCGGCCATCAGGTCGAAACGGGCGGTGCGGCCGTCCGTTTCCGTTACGGTGAGGCAGCAGCCGTTGTGGGCGACGGACGCGCCGGTTTGCAGGCCGCCGGCCATGTCCCCGGGCAGTTCGACCGTGTGGGTGCGGAAATCGGCGGCGGGCTGTTCGATGGAAACGACGCGCCCCATGCCTTGTACTATGCCTGTAAACATAAGGTGTTTTCTTTTCTCGGTGGGTTGTATGGTGGATTAAATTTAAACCGGTACGGCGTTGCCTCGCCTTGTCCCGATTTGAATTTAATCCACTGCGCTATATGATGAATCGTCGGCCGTCTGAAAAAGCGGTGTGGTATTTTCAGACGGCCTCATCTGCGGCGGCAGGCTTTATTCCGCTTCCGCCGTATCGAAGAAGAGTTGCTGTTGTTGCAGCGGGTTGCCGTCGGCATCGGTAAGCGGGGCGGCGGCCGCGCTGTGTTTGATGACGGCCAGGCTCAGGCTGCCTTCGGCGGTGCAGGCGGTGTTGATGATGATGCCCGCTTCCGCGCCGTCTTGCAGGACGGCGATGCCTGCGGCTTCCAGGCTGCTGCCCGACAATACGGCCAAGCCGCGTTTGACTTGTCCGCGATACTGGGCGCGGGCGATGATTTCCTGGCCGGGGTAGCAGCCTTTTTTGAAGTGCACGCCGCCTATGGTGTGCTGGTTGAGCATTTGGGCGACGCAGCTTTCTTTGGTCGCCTCTGAAATCCACGGGTAGCCGCTGCGGATTTCGTGCAGCTGCCAGGCGTTTTCCGCTTCGGCATCATAGGCGGGCAGTTTGTCTTTTTCGCCTGCCAGCAGGATGCCGCCGTGGGGCAGGGTGCATTCGATGAGGCCGTCTGAAACGGCAAACGGGAAGGAAAGATGCGGTTCGGCGGCGGGCAGGGCGGTTGCGCCTTCGTTCAGACGACCTGCCGCGCCGTAGCCGGGCAGGGGTTCGAAGACGGCTTTTGCGCGCAGAACGAACATCCTCAGGCGTTTGCACAGGGCTTCGACGAGGTCTGCCGCAGTCAGCAGCAGCAGGTCTTCGCCGCGGTTGAACACCAGCATGTTGGCGATGACGCGGCCTTTGGGTGTGTTGTAGGTGGCATAGCAGGCTTCTCCTTCGGCCAGTCCTTCGATGTGGTTGGACAGTTGGCCGTGCAGGAAGGAAGCGCGGTCTTCGCCGCTGACGCGGATCAGGCCGAAAAAGGGTAGGGCGGAAGTGTGCATGGGAATCCTCGGCTGTTTTGGGTATGGGGTGGGATACGGGGCGGCTTGGGTGGTGCGGAAGGCCGTCTGAAAAGGGGCATTCCGCGTTTCAGACGGCCTGTGCGCCATCAGGCTTAAACGGCGGAATCGGAACGCTCGCCGGTGCGGATGCGGATGGCTTCTTCCACCGGGAAGATAAAGATTTTGCCGTCGCCGATTTTGCCGGAACGGGCGGTTTCGATGATGACGTCCACCGCCTGATCGACTTGGTCGTCGCGCAAAACCAGCTCCATTTTGATTTTCGGCAGGAAATCGACGGCGTATTCCGCACCGCGATAGACTTCGGTGTGGCCTTTCTGGCGGCCGAAACCTTTGACTTCGGTAACCGTCATGCCGGTGATGCCGATGTCGGTGAGTGCCTCGCGCACGTCGTCTAGTTTGAAGGGTTTGATGATGGCTTCGATTTTTTTCACGGCTTGGCTCCTGTGTGCTTGATTTGGCAGGGCGGGAAATTATCACAATCCGCCGCAACACTCAATCGGGCAGGTCGGGCGGCCGTCTGAAAAAGGCGGACGGATGCGCGGCTTCGGCGTATAATCCGCCCTCTTTCCCAACCGCATTTGAGAGCTGAATCATGTCTGTTGTTTTGCCCTTGCGCGGCGTTACCGCCCTTTCCGATTTCCGTGTTGAAAAACTCTTGCAAAAAGCGGCCGCACTCGGCCTGCCCGAAGTGAAACTGAAAAGTGAATTTTGGTATTTTGTCGGCAGCGAGAAAGCACCGGATGCCGCGACTGTCGAAAAACTGCAAGCCTTGTTGGCGGCGCAAAGCGTTAAAGAAACGCCCGAAGCGCGCGAGGGCTTGCATTTATTTTTGGTAACGCCCCGCTTGGGTACGATTTCGCCGTGGGCTTCCAAGGCGACCAATATCGCGGAAAACTGCGGTTTGGAAGGCATAGAGCGCATCGAGCGCGGTATGGCGGTGTGGCTGGAAGGCCGTCTGAACGACGATGAGAAACAGCAATGGGCGGCTTTGCTGCACGACCGCATGACCGAATCCGTGCTGCCTGATTTTCAGACGGCCTCCAAATTATTTCACCATCTCGAATCCGAAACTTTCTCCACCGTTGATGTTTTGGGTGGCGGTAAAGAGGCTTTGGTCAAAGCCAATACCGAAATGGGCTTGGCGCTTTCAGCCGACGAAATCGATTATCTGGTTGAAAACTATCAGGCTTTGCAGCGCAATCCGTCCGACGTGGAGCTGATGATGTTCGCGCAGGCAAACAGCGAACACTGCCGCCACAAAATCTTCAACGCCGATTTCATCCTCAACGGCGAAAGACAGCCGAAATCGCTCTTTGGCATGATTCGCGATACACACAACGCGCATCCCGAAGGCACGGTCGTTGCTTATAAAGACAATTCGTCCGTGATCGAAGGCGCGAAAATCGAGCGTTTCTATCCGAATGCGGCGGAAAACCAAGGCTACCGTTTCCACGAGGAAGACACGCATATCATCATGAAAGTGGAAACGCACAACCACCCGACCGCCATCGCGCCGTTTGCGGGTGCGGCAACGGGCGCGGGCGGCGAAATCCGCGACGAAGGTGCAACGGGCAAAGGTTCGCGTCCGAAAGCGGGCTTGACCGGCTTTACCGTCTCCAACCTTAACATCCCCGACCTCAAACAGCCGTGGGAACAAGACTACGGCAAGCCGGAACACATTTCCTCGCCGCTAGACATCATGATTGAAGGCCCCATCGGCGGCGCGGCGTTCAACAACGAATTCGGCCGCCCGAACCTCTTGGGCTACTTCCGCACTTTTGAAGAGAAGTTTGACGGTCAGGTTCGCGGCTACCACAAACCGATTATGATCGCCGGCGGCTTGGGCAGCATTCAGGCGCAGCAGACGCACAAAGACGAAATCCCCGAAGGCGCGTTACTGATTCAACTGGGCGGCCCGGGTATGCTTATCGGCTTGGGCGGCGGTGCGGCTTCATCCATGAATACCGGTACAAACGACGCGTCTTTGGACTTCAATTCCGTACAACGCGGCAACCCTGAAATCGAACGCCGCGCGCAGGAAGTGATCGACCGTTGCTGGCAGCTCGGCGACAAAAACCCGATTATCTCCATCCACGACGTCGGCGCGGGCGGCTTGTCCAACGCCTTCCCCGAGCTCGTCAACGATGCCGGACGCGGCGCGGTATTCAAACTGCGCGAAGTGCCGCTGGAAGAACACGGCCTCAACCCGTTGCAAATCTGGTGCAACGAATCGCAAGAGCGTTATGTGCTGTCGATTTTGGAAAAAGATTTGGACACCTTCCGCGCCATCTGCGAACGCGAACGCTGCCCGTTTGCCGTGGTCGGCACGGCGACCGACGACGGCCATTTGAAAGTGCGCGACGATTTGTTCTCCAACAATCCCGTCGATTTGCCGCTGAACGTCTTGCTCGGCAAACCGCCCAAAACCACGCGCAGCGACAAAACCGTGAGGTCGTCTGAAAAACCATTCACTGCCAAAGACATCGACATCACCGAAGCCGCCTACCGCGTTTTGCGCCTGCCCACCGTAGCCGCCAAAAACTTTCTGATTACCATCGGCGACCGCAGCGTCGGCGGCATGACCCACCGCGACCAAATGGTCGGCAAATACCAAACTCCAGTAGCCGACTGCGCCGTTACCATGATGGGCTTCAACACCTATCGCGGCGAAACGATGTCTATGGGCGAAAAACCGACTGTTGCCCTGTTTGACGCACCCGCCTCGGGCAGAATGTGCGTCGGCGAAGCCATCACCAACATCGCGGCAGTCAACATCGGCGACATCGGCAATATCAAGCTCTCCGCCAACTGGATGGCGGCGTGCGGCAACGAGGGTGAAGACGAAAAACTCTACCGCACCGTCGAAGCGGTTTCTAAAGCCTGTCAGGCATTGGACTTGAGCATTCCCGTGGGCAAAGACAGCCTGTCGATGAAAACCGTTTGGCAGGACGGCGAAGAGAAAAAATCCGTCGTTTCGCCGTTGAGCCTGATTATCTCCGCGTTCGCGCCTGTCAAAGACGTGCGCAAGACTGTTACGCCTGAGTTGAAAAACGTCGAAGACAGCGTATTGCTGTTTGTCGATTTGGGCTTCGGCAAAGCACGCATGGGCGGCTCGGCGTTCGGTCAGGTCTATAACAATATGAGCGGCGATGCGCCCGATTTGGACGATACAGGTCGTCTGAAAGCCTTTTACAGCGTGATTCAGCAACTTGTCGTCGAAGACAAACTCTTGGCGTATCACGACCGCAGCGACGGCGGCTTGTTTGCGACGCTGGTGGAAATGGCGTTTGCGGCACGGTGCGGCTTGGATATAGATTTAAATTTATTGCTTGCACAAACATTTATTACCAACCATACCGCTCTGTCTCAATCATTGCGGACTGAAGAGGTAAAAGCGTTGGCTGAATGGCAAGAAACCATTGCCCGCACATTATTTAATGAAGAGTTGGGTGCTGTTATCCAAGTTAGAAAACAAGATGTTGCCGATATTATCAATTTATTCTATCAACAACAGCTGCATCATAATGTCTTTGAAATCGGTACGTTAACTGACGAGAACACGTTAATCATCCGCGACGGGCAAACGCACCTTATTTCTGACAATCTAATCAAACTGCAACAAACCTGGCAAGAAACCAGCCATCAAATCCAACGCCTGCGCGACAACCCCGCCTGCGCCGACAGCGAGTTCGCCCTGATTGACGACAATGAACGCAGCGCATTGTTTGCCGACGTGAAGTTTGATGTAAACGAAGACATCGCCGCGCCTTTCGTCAACAGCGGCGCGAAACCCAAAATCGCCATCCTGCGCGAACAGGGCGTGAACGGGCAAATCGAAATGGCCGCCGCCTTCACCCGCGCCGGATTCGATGCCTACGACGTACATATGTCCGACCTGATGGCAGGCCGCGTCCACCTTGCCGATTTCAAAATGCTGGCGGCGTGCGGCGGCTTCAGCTACGGCGACGTACTCGGCGCGGGCGAAGGCTGGGCGAAATCCATCCTGTTCCACCCCGCCTTGCGCGACCAGTTCGCCGCCTTCTTCGACGACCCGGACACGCTGACATTGGGCGTGTGCAACGGCTGCCAAATGGTCAGCAACCTCGCCGAAATCATCCCTGGTACGGCAGGCTGGCCGAAGTTCAAGCGCAACCTGAGCGAACAGTTCGAAGCGCGCCTGAGCATGGTTCACGTCCCCCAATCAGCCTCCCTGATCCTGAACGAAATGCAAAGCTCCAGCCTGCCCGTCGTCGTCAGCCACGGCGAAGGCCGCGCCGACTTCGCGCTTCACGGCGGCAAAATTTCAGACGGCCTCGGCATCGCGCTGCAATACGTCGACGGACAAAACCAGGTTACCCAAACCTACCCGCTCAACCCCAACGGCTCGCCGCAGGGCATCGCCGGCGTGACCAACGCCGACGGCCGCGTTACCATCATGATGCCCCACCCCGAACGCGTGTACCGCGCCGCACAAATGAGCTGGAAACCGGAAGACTGGACGGAACTGTCCGGCTGGTACCGCCTCTTCGCCGGAGCAAGGAAGGCTTTGGGTTAAATCGTATCCTGATTGGCTGATTTGAAAGAAAAAGGCCGTCTGAAAACAGGTATATTGGACTTCGCTCCAACCTGTTTCAGACGGCCTTTACGTTTATGCGTATATTGCCGAATATAAAAATAACCGACCGCCGTCATTCCCGCGCAGGCGGGAATCCAGACCTCTATATTTCAGAAATATTTAAAGATTACTGTAAATCCAAACTTCCGGATTCCCGCCTGCGCGGGAATGACGGTTGGCGGTATGACGCATTATCTCAATAATCGGTTTTACAAATAACCGACCAGGGCGGGCAGGAAACATTCCACCAAGCCCAGTGTTTCGTTTTGTCTTTGGAAAAACGAACGGCGGGCCAATTGCGCATTTTGCACCGATGGGGGCGGGATGCCTTCGAGGGCGGCAAATTCCAGTGGCGAACGCTGCCAGTCCGCACCTTCGGCAAACAGGCGTTCGCCCAACGGGCGGCTGCCGCAGTCGAGCATCTGCCGCCAGTAGTCGGACGACGGCAGGCACTGGCTGCGTGCCCAAACGACGGTTTCGCCATTGAGGCAGAGTTCGACGTCGCGGCAGAAGTATGATTTGCCCGGCACGCCGCAGTCGAGCAGGAAGCTGCCGTCCGCCAGGCCCAGATGCAGCAGGCGGACGGAGAATTCACAAGGCAGGGCGCGCAAGGCGGCGGTCAGCGACGGGCTTTGCAACAGGCCGGCCAGTTTTTCAGACGGCCTGAGGGTGGCGGGCAGGCGGGTTTGCCAAAGCGGGGCGGAAGGATTCATGCGGAAGGTCATTTGTGTTGGTAAAAATGGCTGGCGAAATAGACCTGCGAACCTTCGCGCAGCAGCACCAAACAGATGGCGGCCAGCGGCAGGCCGATCAGCATGCCGACAAAGCCCATCAGTTGGCCGAACGCCATCAAAGAGAAAATTACCCAAAACGGCGACAGGCCGATACGGTCGCCGACGATTTTCGGCGTAACGACGAAGCTCTCCAAAAGTTGTCCGGCGGCAAATACCAGCCATACCCAGACCAACCCATGCCATGAGCCGAATTGGAGCAGGGCGGCAATGGTGGCCAGCAGCAGGCCGGTAAACGCGCCCAAATAGGGGATGAAGACCAAAAGGCCGGCAATCATGCCGATGGCGAAGCCCGAATCGAGGCCGGTCAGCATCAGGCCGACGCCGTATACCACGCCCATAATCAGCATCACCATCAGCTGCCCGCGTAAAAATTCGCCCAATACTTCGTCGATTTCGCCGCCGATGCGGTTATAGGCATCGATAAAACGGCGCGGAATCAGGGCGCGGATGCCGTGCGACCAACGTTGCCAGTCGTATAGGAAGTAATACAGTAGCAGCGGCAGGAGGGCGAGGTTGCTCAAGCCGGAAGCCAGCGCGCCGCCTTGCGCCACCAGGGCGGGGGCGATTTTCGAGGCGGTGTTCTGCAGCGTGCCGGTATGGCTTTGCAGCCAACTTAGCAAAGTTTCCTTATTCAGCGGGATGTGTGCGCCGAAATGGCTGTTCAACCAAGGCAGTGCTTTGTTTTGAACAAAGTCGATCAGCTGCGGCAGGCGGCCGGCCAGGTTTTGAAACTGTGTCAGCAGCATCGGTATCAGAATCAGCAGCAGCGCCAACAGTACGAGCAGGGCGAACATCATGACCAGCATCGATGCGGGACCGCGCGACACTCCTTTGTCGCGCAGCTTTTCCACCAGGGGATTAAGGATGTAGGCCAAAACGGCGGCGACGATAAACGGGGTCAGAATATCGCTCAATGCCAGCACCAGCCAACTTACGGCGATAAAAAACACCGCGCAGGGCAGCCAGGGCGACAGACCGCGTTTTTTCTTTGTATACATGATGGATTGCCCTAAAGGGAAAATAAAGTGGCGAAGCATAACACGGAGAAGCACGGGCTGCATCCTTCAGGCCGTCTGAAAACTTTTTACGATATATAAAACCACCGCCAAGCCCGACAAAACGGGCGGAATAGGGTAAAATGCCGCCGATTTTTTCCAACCTTGTTTACAAAACCGAGAAAGCCGACAAAATGAGCGAATCCTTAAGCTACCGCGACGCAGGCGTGGACATCGACGCAGGCGACCAACTGGTCGAAAACATCAAACCTTTTGCCAAACGCACCATACGTCCCGAAGTGTTGGGTGATTTGGGCGGCTTCGGCGCATTGGTCGAAATCAGCAAAAAATACAAAAATCCCGTCCTCGTCAGCGGCACCGACGGCGTGGGCACCAAGCTCAAACTCGCCTTCGATTGGGACAAACACGACACCGTCGGCATCGACCTCGTCGCCATGAGCGTCAACGACATTTTGGTTCAAGGCGCAGAACCTTTGTTCTTCCTCGACTATTTCGCCTGCGGCAAACTCGACGTCGCCCGCGCTACCGACGTGATTAAAGGCATCGCCCAAGGCTGCGAAGAATCCGGCTGCGCCCTCATCGGCGGCGAAACCGCCGAAATGCCCGGCATGTATCCCGAAGGCGAATACGACTTGGCGGGCTTCGCCGTCGGCGTGGTCGAAAAAGAGCGCGTCATCAACGGCCGCAGCATCAAAGCGGGCGACATCGTGTTGGGCTTGGCTTCCAACGGCGCCCATTCCAACGGCTACTCCCTCGTCCGCAAAATCATTGCCCGTGACAATCCCGATTTGGACGCCGAGTTCGATAACGGCAAAACCCTGCGCGAAACCATCATCGCCCCGACCCGCCTGTATGTAAAACCCATTCTCGCCGCTTTGGAAAAATTCACCATCAAAGGCATGGCGCACATCACCGGCGGCGGCATCACCGAAAACGTGCCGCGCATCCTGCCTGAAAACACCGTCGCCCAAATCGACGCCGAAGCATGGGAATTGCCCAAGCTGTTCCAATGGCTGCAACAGGCCGGCAATGTGGAAACGCAAGAAATGTACCGCACTTTCAACTGCGGCATCGGCATGGTGGTCGTGATTGCCGAAGAAGATGCCGACGCGGTGCAGGCATTCTTAACCGAACAAGGCGAAACCGTTTACCGTTTGGGCGTTATCCGCGAACGCAGCGGCGACGAACACCAAACCCAAGTTGTCTGACACCACACGGAGGCCGTCTGAAAACGCCGATGCAGGCATTTCAGACGGCCTTTTTCCCGTATGCACGCCATGTTAGAATCGTGCATTTGCAAATCTTCGCGGGCCGTCTGAACCGGCAGCGTTTTCAGACGGCCTGCATCCCAAACCCTTCAGGAGAAAACAGCATGGATGATTTAATCAAAGAAGCCGCACTGCGCTTTCACGAATACCCCAATCCCGGCAAAATCCAAGTCGCGCCCACCAAGCCGCTGGGCACTCAATACGACTTATCGCTGGCCTATTCGCCGGGCGTGGCCGCACCGTGCATGGAAATCTACGCCGATCCGCTGAACGCCTACAAATACACCGCCAAAGGCAATCTGGTGGCCGTCATTTCAAACGGCACGGCGGTTTTGGGGTTGGGCAACATCGGCGCGCTGGCGGGCAAACCCGTGATGGAAGGCAAGGGCGTATTGTTCAAAAAATTCGCCAACATCGACGTATTCGACATCGAAGTCAATGAAACCGACCCCGACAAACTGGTTGAAATCATCGCATCGTTGGAACCCACCTTCGGCGGCATCAATCTTGAAGACATCAAAGCACCCGAGTGTTTTTATATTGAGAAAAAATTGCGCGAACGCTGCAACATCCCCGTTTTCCACGACGACCAACACGGTACGGCCATCATCACCGCCGCCGCCGTATTGAACGCCCTGCGCGTGGTGGGCAAGGATATCGGCCAAGTCAAACTCGTCTGCTCCGGCGCGGGTGCGGCCGCCATCGCCTGCCTGGACTTGCTGGTTGCTTTGGGCATGAAGCGCGAAAACATCACCGTTTGCGACTCCAAAGGCGTGATTTACCAAACCCGCGAAGACCGTGGGCGCATGGACGAAAGCAAGGTGCGCTACGCCATCGCCGACAACGGCCAGCGCGTATTGGCCGATGCGGTAAACGGCAAAGACATCTTCTTGGGACTCTCCGGTCCCAACGTATTAAGTCCCGAAATGCTGAAAACCATGGCCGCCAGCCCCATCGTGTTGGCGCTGGCCAACCCGCAGCCCGAAATCTGGCCGCCTGAAGCCAAAGAAGCCCGTCCCGACGTAATTATCGGCACCGGCCGTTCCGACTTCCCGAACCAGGTAAACAACGTCTTGTGCTTCCCGTTCATCTTCCGCGGCGCGCTGGATGTGGGTGCGACCACCATCAACGAAGAAATGAAACTGGCCTGCGTGCGCGCGATTGCCGATTTGGCGATGGCCGAATCCAGCGCAGAGGTGGCCGGCGCATACGGCGACGCGGAATTGACCTTCGGTCCGGAATACCTGATTCCCAAACCGTTCGACCCGCGCCTGATTGCCCGCATCGCCCCGGCCGTCGCCAAAGCCGCGATGGATTCCGGCGTGGCCACCCGTCCGATTGTCGACTTGGAAGCCTATGCGGAAAAACTGACCGAGTTTGTTTATAAAACCAGCCTGTTTATGCGTCCGGTGTTCAACCAGGCGCGCAAAGACATCAAGCGCATCGTGCTGACCGAAGGCGAAGACGAACGCGTATTGCATGCCGCGCAACAAGTCGTGTCGCAGAAACTGGCCTTCCCGATTTTGGTGGGCGATGCCAAGCTCATCGAAGAACGCCTGCACAGCCAAGGCCTGACCATCCAGCCGGGCAAAGATTTCGAATTGATCGACATCAAAAACAGTCCCTATTACGAAGCAAGCTGGAAGGAATATTACAATCTGCGCAAACGCAAAGGTGTAACCGAAGAAATGGCGCGCCGCCGTCTGAAAGCCAACAGCACGCTGGTGGGCGCGCTTCTGGTTCGGCTCGGCCACGCGGACGGCCTGGTGTGCGGCACGATGGGGCGTTTCCACGACCACTTTGCCGTGATGGAAGAAGTGATCGGCTATAACAATCCCGAAAAAGAAGCCTTCGCCATGAACGCGCTGATTTCCAACAAGGGCAATTTCTTCATCGCCGACACCTACATCAACGAAAACCCGACCGCCGAACAATTGGCCAACGGTACGTTAATGTGCGCCGCCGAAATGAAACGCATCGGCCTGAAACCGAAAGTCGCGCTGGTGTCCAATTCCAACTACGGCAGCCATTGCAGCCCCGATACCCGCAAAATGCAGCGTGCGTTGGAAATCATCCGCGAACTCGATCCGACTTTGGAAATAGACGGCGAGATGCAGGCCGATGTGGCTTTGGACGAAGAAATGCGCAAGAGCATTTTCCCCGAAACCACGCTGAACGGCGCGGCCAACCTATTGGTGATGCCCAATGTGGAAGCGGCCAACATCAGCTACAACCTGCTGCGCGTGAACGCCACCAACGGCATCACCGTCGGCCCCATCCTGATGGGCTTGAACAAACCGGTGCAGATTGTTACGCCGATTTCCACCGTCCGCCGCATCGTAAACATGATTGCACTGGCCGCTGTGGACGCGCAACGCCAATAAACGGTATGTGTTAAAACGGGAAAGGCCGTCTGAAATTGCCGCAGTTGGTTTTCAGACGGCCTTTTTATACCGATAAACAGTTTTTCAGACGGCCTCTGTTCCCAAACAGGCCGTCTGAAAAGTTTGAACGGCCGTATCGTAAGGCCTGCCTCCTGCGTCTTCCGATTGTTTTACGGTACAATGGCGGCTTTCCGTTTGGAGATGCTTCATGAATTGCCCCATCTGTACCGCCGACAACGAAGAAATCCTGTGGCGGAACGACAAGCTGCGGGTTATCGCCGTGCACAACGAAGCCAACGCGCCGGCCTTCTGCCGCGTGATTTGGCAAAACCATGTGGCGGAAATGACCGATTTGGATGCGGCCGAGCGCACCGAACTGATGGAAACCGTTTATCGTGTGGAAAGCGCGATGCGGCAGGTGTTCAAGCCCGCCAAAATCAATCTGGCCAGCTTGGGCAACGTCGTACCGCACCTGCACTGGCACGTTATCGCCCGCTTTGCCGACGATGCCAATTTCCCCGCCCCGATTTGGGCGGCGGCGCAAAGGCCGTCCGTAACCGTGCTGCCTGCCGATTGGCCGCAGCAGGTAAGGGCGGTGTTGCAGAAAGAGGCCGTCTGAAAACACGGCATCCCCGTTTTACGGCCAATCCCATTGAAGCGGCAGGGAATTTCCCTTATCCGCCATGTATTCATACCATGCCGTCTGAAAGGATATACAAAGATGACTTGGCTCACATCCCGACGCAACCTGTTCCGCACCTCCGCCGCCGTGGCTGGCGCAGGCATACTCCAGGCCTGTAGCGGCACGCAGACCGTCCCCTTCAAACCGACCACACAAGCTGATCCGTCGCAGCAAAACCGAAAACAAACATCAGGAAACAACGTGTTACGCATTATCGCTTCTTCAGGCTTTGCCCCCGATACCGCACGGGCGCAGGCCGGTATTTCCCGTCTTCAGGCGGCCGGGTTCGCCGTTACCAACGAACAGGCAATTTTCCGCCGTTACCAGCGTTTTGCCGGCAGTGATGCCGAGCGGATCGCCGACGTTCAAGACGTGGCCGACGGCCGCGTACCCACGCCGAAAGTGCTGATAGGGATGCGCGGCGGTTATGGCGCGCACCGGCTGTTGCCGCACATCGATTTTGCCTCGTTGGGCGCACGGATGCGCGAACACGGCACACTGTTTTTCGGCTTCAGCGATGTTTGCGCCCTACAACTGGCCTTGCTGGCACGGGGCAACTGGCTCAGTTTCGCCGGCCCTATGGTGTACAGCGAGTTCGGCAAACCCGTGCCGAGCGTCTACACCATGGATTCCTTCATCCAATGCACCACCTCCGGCAGTTACAGCGTCAGCGTGCCCGCCTTCCAAAGCCGCGACGTGAACTTGGAAGGCATCCTTTGGGGCGGCAACCTCAGCGTTTTGGCGGCATTGACCGGCAGCCCCTATATGCCCGACATCGCCAGCGGCATCCTGTTTTTGGAAGACGTGGGCGAGCAGCCCTACCGCATCGAGCGTATGCTGCAAACCCTGCTGTTGGCCGGCATCCTGCAAAAACAGCAGGCCGTCATCCTCGGCGATTTCCGCATGGGCAACATCCGCGACGTATACGACAGCAGCTACGATTTGTCGGCCGTTTCCGCCGCCATCAGCCGCGCGGCGCGGATTCCGGTGCTGACCGGTTTCCCGTTCGGCCACATCAGCAATAAAACCACCTTCCCGTTGGGCGCGCAGGCCAAAGTCCGCGGCAACGGCAGCGGCGGCTACACCGTTACCTTCGGCGGCTATCCGACGCTGGACAAATCTGGCCTCTATCTCGACAGCCTCCTTCCGCAGCCCGACTTTATCGAAGGAATCGTAACGGCAACGCCGGAAGACAAAACCGATTTGGAATAGCGGCCGCCTTTTCAGACGGCCCCTGCCGCATCTGCTAAAATCCGTCCCCGCCATCCGCCGATTGGAGCAAACCCGCCATGCTGCAAATCTTCAACATTACCGCGCCGATCTTCCTCATCATCGGCTTGGGTTACGGCGCGGTGCGGTTTGGCGTATTCCGGTTTGAAGAACTGCGTGGTACGGCGAAATTCGTGATGAAGGTCGGCCTGCCCGCATTGGTGTTTTTTGCCATTGCCGCCAAACCGGTAAACGAAGTATTCGATGCGGTCTACCTGGCAGGCTATGCGGCGGCGACACTGGCGGCTTTCTTTATCGGCTGGCTGTTCGGCAGACTGCGCGGCGGTGATTCGCGGCTGGCCGCGCTGAGCGGCTTTTCCATGTCGTTTTCCAATACCGGCTTCATCGGCTATCCGCTGCTGTCTATGGTCATCGGCGATGCGGCGGGCGGCTATTTTGCCATGAACGTGCTGGTGGAAAATATGTTGCTGATTCCGCTGTTTTTCATCTTGGCAGATTCGGCGGGCGGCGATGGAGGCCGTCTGAAAAACCTCGCGGCAGTATTGAAGAACCTGCTGAAAAACCCGATTATCCTCGCACAGTTTGCCGCCGTGCCGTTCGCCTTCGGCTGGCTGCCCCTGCCGGGCGCGCTGCTGAAAACTGCCGGCGTACTGTCTGCCGGTTCGGGGCCGGTGGCCTTGTTCGTGATTGGCGGCAGCCTGGTCGGCCTGCGTTTGGGCGGCAGGTTGGCCGATATTTTCCTGCTGACGGCGGGCAAGCTGCTGTTGTTCCCGCTACTGGTCGTCGGCCTGCTGCTGTTGTTCGGCGCACCGCGCGACATGCTTTTTGCGGGCGCATTGCTGGCTTGCGTACCCATGGCCAGCATGGTGGCCATTATCCATGCCCAATACGGCCACGAACAGCGCGGCGCGGCGATTATGCTGCTGACCACGGTATTATCGTTTGCCAGCATCTCGCTGGTTTTGCTGTTCGGCCGCTGAACGCACATCGAAAGAAAGAAGGAAACCGACATGAAACACCCGCTGCCCGAAGAAATCCGCGTCCGTTCAGGCCGGGCCGCCTTGGGGTTGGTATACGGCGGCGAAACCTTCGACCTGCCGGCTGAGTTTTTGCGCGTCTATTCGCCCAGTGCGCAAGTGCGCGGCCACGGCCCCGGACAGGAAGTGTTGCAAACCGGTAAAAAAGACGTGCTGATCAACGATATCGAACCTGTCGGGCAATATGCCTTGAAAATTGTGTTTTCAGACGGCCACGACAGCGGCTTGTACGATTGGGGCTATTTGCATACACTGGCAAACGATTACGACGCGCTGTGGGCGGATTACCTGCGCCGCATCGAACTGGCGGGCGCGTCGCGCCTTCCGTCTGCCGACGATTCGCAAGCCAGGCCGAAATCCGGCCATGCCTGCGGCAGCGGTGGTTGCGGCGGACGGCATTGAGGAAGAGGCCGTCTGAAAACATGGAACTGCAATTTTTAGGCACCGGCGCGGGTTCGCCGTCGAAAGAGCGCAACGTTACCTGTACCACCTTGAAAACAGGTGGGAAAAGTAACGAAGTCTGGCTGTTTGACTGCGGCGAGGCCACGCAGCACCAAATCCTGCGTACCAACATCCGGCCGGGCAAAATCAGGCGGATTTTCATCACGCACCTGCACGGCGACCACATCTTCGGCCTGCCCGGCCTGTTCAGTAGCCGCTCGTTTTTGGGCGGGGCGGACGAACCGCTGTCCCTTTACGGCCCCGCCGGTATCCGCCGTTTTGTCGAAAGCGCGCTGGAAGTTTCGCAAACGCAATTGAGCTATCCGATAAACTTCCATGAATTCGTTTCAGACGGCCTCATATTAGACGACGGGGAATTTACCATCCGTGCGTTCGGACTGGCGCACAGCCTGCCGTCCTTCGCCTACCGCATCGAAGAAAAAGAACGCGCGGGCGGCTTGCAGATGGACCGTCTGCGTGAACTCGGCATCCCGTCCGGCCCGTTGTTAGGCCGTCTGAAAAACGGCGAAACCGTAACCTTGGACGACGGGCGGCTGATTGACGGCAAAGAATACCTTTCGCCGCCGCGAAAAGGGCGGATAATCGCCGTCTTCGGCGACACCAAGCCCTGCCCGTCTGCTCCGGCGGCGGCTGAAGGGGCGGATGTCTTGGTGCACGAAGCGACTTTTGCCGCCGGAGACGAAGCAATGGCGGAAAAAGTTTTCCATTCCACCGTGTCCGATGCCGCAAACCTGGCCGCCGAAGCCGGGGTGAAACAACTCTACCTGACCCACATCAGCGCGCGTTATGCCGATGAGGCGCAACGGCTGATGCTGGAGCGGCAAGCGCAAAACATATTTCCCGCGTCGAAAGTGGTTGGCGATTTCGACGTATTCGATATTTGAATCCGCATTATTTTTAAAAGGCAGGCAACATGAGCGACCATAAAACCCATTTCGGTTTCAGTACCGTAGATGAGAACGAGAAAGCAGGCAAAGTGGCCGAGGTATTTCACTCGGTAGCGAAAAACTATGACATCATGAACGACGTGATGTCCGGCGGCCTGCACCGCGTTTGGAAACATTTCACCATCAACACCGCGCGCCTGAAAAAAGGCGACAAAGTGTTGGACATCGCGGGCGGTACGGGCGATTTGTCGCGCGGCTGGGCCAAGCGGGTGGGCAAAGAGGGCGAAGTTTGGCTGACCGACATCAATTCGTCGATGCTGACCGTCGGCCGCGACCGCCTGATCAACGAGGGCCTGATTCTGCCCGTATCGCTGGCGGACGCGGAAAAACTGCCGTTCCCCGACAACTATTTCAATTTGGTTTCCGTCGCTTTCGGCCTGCGCAATATGACGCACAAAGATGCGGCGTTGAAAGAGATGTATCGTGTGTTGAAACCGGGCGGCACGCTGTTAGTATTGGAGTTTTCCAAAGTCTACAAACCGCTGGAAGGCGTGTACGACCTGTATTCGTTCAAACTGCTGCCGGTTATGGGCAAACTGATTGCGAAAGACGCCGACAGCTATCAATATCTGGCCGAATCCATCCGTATGCACCCGGATCAGGAAACTTTGAAACAGATGATGTTGGATGCGGGTTTCGACAGCGTGGATTACCACAATATGAGCGCGGGCATCGTGGCGCTGCACAAAGGCGTGAAGTTCTGATTACGCAAACATTTGAAAGGCCGTCTGAAAATATTTTTCAGACGGCCTTTTAAGTTTCAGACGGCTTCGGGGATTGTAGGGAAATGGCGGTCTATCACAGGTCTTTGCCGCCGTTTGGAATAGTTTGGGTAAATTAAATTTGGTAAATCGAAAAAAAATAATATACTGCCGCAACCTTTTTTAACATATAGATAAGGAACAGATGATGTTAAAATATTTGGCATTGCCGATTTTGGCCTTGACGCTGACCGCCTGCGGCAGGGGGGCGGACGATTATGTCGGCTATTGGCACGAACAGCAGGACAAGGGCGAAGAAATCCTTGAAATCAAAAAGGAAGACGGCAATTATTTTGCCGAGGAGCTGATAAACAAAACCGATTTTTTTGGTTTGCAGAAAAAAGCGGTAGTTTTGAACGAGAAAGACGGCAAGCTGTCGATGAACGCCGGCATGGGGGAAATAGTGCTCAATTTGTCGGACGACGGTAAAACGCTGTATATGGCCAACCAAAGTTATACCAAGGTCGGAACCGATTTCAAGGAGAAGGTGCTGGCACATGAGCAGGATTGCCGCAAACTGTCGGAAGAGTACAAAACCGAACTGAATCAGTTGAGTTGGGGCGATCCCGAATACAAGGTAAAAAACAAGGAACTCAGCCAAAAATTTAAAACCCGGTTTGCCGAACTGGAGAAGGAAGTCCGGTGCAACAGTAAGCCGCTGGGCGTGATGAGATAGGTATGAGGTTTTGCCGTGCACCTATTCTTCCTCGTGCCGGCCATACAAGGGAGGCCGTCTGAACTTGATCGAAGTTTTCAGACGGCCTCTTCTAGCAGTTCGGGCCGTTCGCGGTAGAGCGCGTCCAAGTCGGCCAATACGAGGTCCATAAAATAATCTTCATCCGCGCCGCCGGTGATGATGTCGTTGGCTTCGTCAAATACATCCTCGCCGAATTGTTCTTCGATTTCGAATAGTTTGTCCATACGCCGTTCTCGGTCCAAGGGATAATCCCCGCCGAAATAGGCTATGGCCGAATGCAGGGCGGCATAAGTTTTCGGCAGTTTCAAACGCTGAAGGCCGTCCAATGCCGACAAGGCAAACTCGCCCGAATTGTTGAAAAAGAACTGGCTGAGCGAGCCGTTGTTGCATTCGGCCTCCAGCCACCACAGGGCAACGGCCTGCTGCTCTTGCGGCAGCAGGCGGGCGATGCCGTCGGCGAAATTGTCTTCCGCCCATTCCCAGCGTTTTTCCAGCTTCGGCCAAACGGCTTCGTACAAACGATTCATTCCGGTTTCTGCGCTTTACAGGCCGAGCTGCTGTTCCAATTGATCGACCAGTTTGTCGTCCAGATTCAGAGCCTGCGCCAGTTGGGCAAGGAAGACGATTTCTTTGCGTTCCAAATCGCCGCACACCATGCGCGCGGCCAGATAGGTTTCCGCGGCAAGTGCCTGGTCGCCGCCGACCGCTTGGGCGATTTCGCCGACGGTGGCCGGGCGGGCGTATTCTGCTGCGAGCCATTGCTGCGCTTGTGCATCGGCACTGCTTTCTTTGGCTATCATTTGTTTTTCAGCCTCGTCAATCAGGCCGTCTGAAGAGGCGGCGGCAATCATGGTGCGCAGGATGATGCGGCTGTGGTCTTCGGCGATTTGTCCGACGGGTGCGAACGCGCTTTGCGGTTGGGCTTGTGCCTGATTGCCCTGCCAGTTTTGGTAGGCTTTGTAGGCGAGCATGCCCAGTGCGGCCATCGAACCGGCTTTCACCAGCGAGCCGCCGCCTTTCTTTTTCAGCAGCATGGAGGCTAGGCTGCCGACGAGTGCGCCGCCGCCGAAGGAGTTCAACGGGTTGCCGTTTTTGCCGGACAGTGCGCTGTTGCCGCTTTTTTGTACGGTATCCAAAACTTGATTGAGCAGATTATTGAAATTCATGAGGTTTCCTTTCTTAAAGAGGATGAGGCGGTGGGTTTATTTTTTCAGACGGCCTGTCCGTCTGCCCAACAGGAAGCCGGCGGCACAGGCCAAAAGTGCGGCCACCGCGCCGCCGCCCATCAGCCAGTTTCGCTGTGCGGACAGTACGGGGTTGTCGAGCATATTGACGGAGTAGTGGAAGCCGGCGATGAGCCACCGGCCGTTTTGACGGACGATGGTCGCGCTCCATTGCGGCTTGACTTCCCATGTTTCGCCGCCGGCCAGTTCGTAGCGGTCGTTGCTGCGGCCGAAGGCGAAGGCGGTGTTGCCGCCGTCGTAAAGGTGGGAAAGTTCGTCGGCTTCAAATTGGGCGGTGATGGTTTTGACGACCGGTTGGCTGCCGCCAAGCATTTTTTCGTAGTATCCGCGCACTTGTTCTTTGCCGATGACGCGGTCGCCGTTCATGGTGGTAAAGACGACGTCGTCGGTCAGCCCGTCCAAAAGGGCATCCAAATCGCGATTGTTCAGGGAGGTTTGCATGTGGTCGCGCAGTTGGCGGAGTTCCTGATGCAGGGCTTCTTCGCTGAGTCGGGTATCTGGGATTTCGGGTAGCGGAGCTTCCTGTTTCGGCGCGGAAGCTGGGGTGTTTTCGGGTGTGAGTTCTATAGCGGGGTAGGCTTGAAGCGGGGCGGCGGCGAGCAAGAGGGTGAGCGGGATGGTGTGCAATAATTTTTTCACTGGTGTCTCCTTATCGGTTTTATAGTGGATTAAATTTAAATCAGGACAAGGCAACGAAGCCGCAGACAGTACAAATAGTACGGCAAGGCGAGGCAACGCCGTACTGGTTTAAATTTAATCCACTATATTTCAGACGGCCTGAAAGCCTTGTTATTCGGGAAGGTCGGCGAATTTAGGCCATTCGTTTTCAATGTACTCGGCCACGGCCTGCATGTCGCTTTCGGATGCTTCGTAATATTCGCCGTCGAGTTCTTCAAAGATGCCGTAGCGGCGGCGTATGTCTTCCAGGCCGTTTCCTTGTCCGGCCAATTCTTCGATTTCCGCGCCGTAGCGTTGATAAAGCGTCTTGGCTTGGTCGAGGATTTTCGGCGTGGGTTTGATTTTCCAGCGGCGAAGGCTGTCGGCCAGCGGGTTGGCGAAGACGTATTCGCCGTAGCCTGTGGCAATCAGTTGCAGAAAGCCGCCTTCCTGCACTTGGCTGTCGAGGAAGACGTAGGCCATGAGGGTGTGCTGTTCGTCGGTCAGCTTTTCGCCTGCGTCTTCGCCGTGCCGTTCGAGATAGGCGAAGCAGCGGTCGGCCAGGGTGTAGACGAATTGTTCGTCGGATTCGGATTCATTGCGCGGTATGGGGTTCATGGTTTCGCTTGGTTAAAGTGTTTCAGACGGCCTTTGTCTGTAGGCTATGGGAAATGCGGTTTCAGACGGCCTGATGTGTATGGAGGCCGTCTGAAAGAGTTGGTTTATGCCTGCGGTTTTACTGCCTCGTTTGGATTTTTCTTTATTTGCTATATTTCGATGCGGCCGGGTGTGAAGGTTTCCCATTTGTTGCAGGCGGGGCAGTGCCAGAAGAAAACCTGCGATTTGAAGTGGCAGTTGCGGCAGCGGTACATCCAGCTTTTTTGCAGTTGGCGGCCGACGACGCCGCGTATCATGTCGGCATCTGCCTTCCATGCGGGGTTCAGGCCGCTGATTTGTACGCCCAGCAGGCGGTAAACGCCGTTGAGGTCGGGCTTGGCGCGCACCAGTTCGGCAATGGTTTCGTTGGCTTTTTGTTCGCCGTGAAGCAGCAGGGATTTTTCGTAAATGACGTTCAACAGGTCGAGCTGCGGGAAGGTTTGCATATAGCCGATCAGCACGGTCAGGCCTTCTTCCGGCTGTTTCAGGCCGTCGTAGGCGTCGTATAGGCGTTCGCCCACCATATTCAAATAGGCGTGGTTTTGCTTTTCGATGGCCGTGTAGGCGGCTACGGCGGCGGCATAGTTGCCTTGTTTGAGTTCCAGGTCGCCCAAGATGATGTTGGCCCGGCAGCATTTTCCGTTGGCGGATAAGGCCGTCTGAATATGGCTGCGGGCGGTTTCGATGTCGGATTTGAACAGGGCTGCCTGTGCGATTTCGCAGTGGAATTGGGCGATTTCGAATTGGTAGGTCTGTTCGTCGTGGCTGAGCAGTTGGGCCGTTTCGACTGCTTTTTCCCAGTCGCGGTCCTGCTGGTAGATGTGGAGCAGGTGTTCGCGCG
The DNA here is from genome assembly GCF_051962715.1 of Neisseria sp. P0008.S010. Lineage (NCBI taxonomy): Bacteria > Pseudomonadati > Pseudomonadota > Betaproteobacteria > Neisseriales > Neisseriaceae > Neisseria > Neisseria sp. P0008.S010. The sequence continues at coordinate 4,250 of NZ_JBQCVA010000003.1, read as the reverse complement.
CGCCTTTGGCCATGTTGCCGTCTTGTAGGGAGAGGAAGATTTGTTCGGCGCGGTCGACCAGGCCCGCGCTTTGGTAGGTTTTCCCCAGCTCAAAGAGGGCGCGCTGTTTTTTGTCGCCGACGGTGTCGGGCAGTTCGCTCAGGGTTTTCAGCAGGCGGATGGCTTTGTCGTTTTCACCGCGCGAACGGTAGAGCTTTCCCAGGGTGAGGTTCAGGTCGTAAGACTGCGGCTGCAAATCGGCCACTTCCGCCAGCTCGTGTGCGGCTTTGCCTGTGTTGCGGTCTACCAAGGCTTCCAGGCTGGCGTAAAAACCGGTCGGGATGCTTTTGGCCTGCTTCAGTACGGTTTTCATGTCGATGCGGGCGGCAACCCAGCCCAAGGCGAAGCAGATAAAGGGCAGCAGGGCAATCAGCACCCACCATGCCGGAATATCGTTTTCCATCGGGGATTATTCTTTCTTGGCGGTTTCGGCGGCGGGGACGGGAGCCTGGGTCGGAGCCGGAACGGGGGCGGCGGTCGGGGCGGCGATGTCGGTGTTGTTCAGGCGGGCGGCCTTTTTCACTTCGGCACGCAGGCGGCTGTTTTCCGCACGCAGGCGCAGCAGGCGGCCGAACAGGGCGAAGATGCCAAACAGTGCGCCGATGACGAACATGCCGAACAGCAAGACGATGAGCGGCGCATTCACGCTTTGTTCGGGCAGGTAGTTGAATTGCACGGCCTGTCTGTTGATGACGGCTAACACTAGGAAAATCAGCAGGATAAATACTTTGATAATTAGGGAAACTGTTTTCATTGACGGCTCCGTAAGGATGTTTTCAGACGGCCTCCGCATCGGGCGGGGCTCGGTTAGGCGGACAAACAGCCGCTAGTGTAAACGATTTGGCCTGCGTTTGCATTTCGTTTGTTCGGCTGCGCGCTTCTTGCCAAATATGGACTTGAAGGCGTATCTTTACGTTTTTTCGAAATCCGGTTGAGAGTATCCATCATGAGCAGACCCGTACCCGCCGTGTTCGGCAGCGTTTTCCACGCCCAAATGCCCGTTGTCGCCTATAAGGACGGCAAATGGCAGCCGACCGAATGGCAAACTTCCGCAGACCTTACCCTCGCGCCCGGCGCGCATGCCCTGCATTACGGCAGCGAATGCTTTGAAGGCTTGAAAGCCTTCCGTCAGGCGGACGGCAAAATCGTTTTATTCCGCCCGACGGCGAACATCGCCCGTATGCAGCAAAGCGCGGATATTTTGCACCTGCCGCGCCCCGAAACCGAAGCCTATTTAAATGCCCTGATCGAATTGGTCAAACGTGCCGCCGACGAAATCCCCGACGCGCCTGCCGCACTCTATTTACGCCCGACGCTAATCGGTACCGACCCCGTTATCGGCAAAGCCGGTTCGCCGTCCGAAACTGCATTGCTCTATATCCTCGCTTCTCCGGTCGGCGATTATTTCAAAGCCGGTTCGCCCGTGAAAATTTTGGTTGAAACCGAACACATCCGTTGCGCACCGCACATGGGCCGCGTCAAGTGCGGCGGCAATTACGCCTCCGCCATGCCTTGGGTGTTGAAGGCGAAAGCAGACCATGGCGCAAGCCAAGTCCTGTTCTGCCCGAACGGCGACGTACAGGAAACCGGCGCGTCCAACTTTATCCTGATTAAAGGCAACGAAATCATCACCAAGCCGTTGACCGACGAATTCCTGCACGGCGTTACCCGCGATTCCGTGCTGACCGTCGCCAAAGACTTGGGCTACACCGTCAGCGAACGCAACTTCACCGTGGACGAACTCAAAACCGCAGTCGAAGAGGGCGCAGAAGCGATTCTGACCGGCACCGCCGCCGTCATCTCGCCCGTTACTTCTTTCGTTATCGGCGGCAAAGAAATCGAAGTGAAAAGCCAGGAACGCGGCTACGCTTTGCGCAAAGCCTTAACCGACATCCAATACGGCTTGGCGGAGGACAAATACGGCTGGTTGGTTGAAGTTTGCCGCTAAAACGTCCGTCCATAATGGCAGGCCGTCTGAAAACCGTCCGTTGCGTTATAATCCGGCCTTTTTCAGACGGCCTTTCCGCGTCAAAATCCCCATGAAACTCAATCCACAGCAAATCGAAGCCGTCCGCTACCTCGGCGGGCCCTTGCTCGTGCTTGCCGGCGCCGGCAGTGGCAAAACCGGCGTAATTACGCAAAAAATCAAGCATTTGATTGTCAACGTCGGCTATCTGCCGCACACCATCGCCGCGATTACCTTCACCAATAAAGCCGCCACGGAAATGCAGGAACGCGTCGCCAAAATGCTGTCCAAGTCGCAAACGCGCGGGCTGACGATTTGCACGTTCCACTCTTTAGGCATGAAGATTCTGCGCGAAGAGGCGAACCATATCGGTTACAAAAAAAACTTTTCCATCCTCGATTCCACCGACAGCGCGAAAATCATCGGCGAACTTTTGGGCGGCACGGGGAAAGAAGCCTTATTCAAGGCGCAGCACCAGATTTCCCTGTGGAAAAACGATTTGAAAACGCCCGAAGACGTGCTTCAGACGACCTCAAACGCTTGGGAAGAACAAATCGCGCGCGTGTATGCGAGCTATCAGGAAACCCTAAAAAGCTATCAGGCGGTGGACTTCGACGACTTAATCCGCCTGCCCGCCGTGCTGTTGCAGCAAAACAGCGAAGTGCGCAACAAATGGCAGCGGCGGCTGCGTTATCTGTTGGTTGACGAATGTCAGGACACCAATACCTGCCAATTTACCCTGATGAAGCTCTTGACCGGCGCGGAAGGCATGTTTACCGCCGTCGGCGACGACGACCAGTCCATCTACGCTTGGCGCGGCGCGAACATGGAGAACCTGCGCAAAATGCAGGAAGACTATCCGCAGATGAAAGTCATCAAATTGGAGCAAAACTACCGCTCCACCGCGCGGATTCTCAAAATCGCCAACAAAGTGATTGAAAACAATCCTAAATTGTTTACCAAAAAACTTTGGTCGCAGTTCGGCGAAGGCGAAATCGTCAAAGTCGTTGCCTGCCAAAACGAGCAACACGAAGCCGACTGGGTCGTCAGCCAAATCGTCAAGCAGAAGCTGGTCGGCGGCGACAAAACCCAATACGCCGATTTCGCCGTGTTATACCGCGGCAACCATCAGGCGCGGATTTTTGAAGAAGCCTTGCGCAGCGCGCGCGTTCCTTACCAACTCTCCGGCGGACAAAGCTTTTTCGACAAAGCCGAAATCAAAGACGTGTTGTCCTATTTGCGCCTGCTTGCCAACCCCAACGACGATCCCGCCTTCCTGCGCGCCGTAACCACGCCCAAACGCGGCATCGGCGATGTAACGCTGGGCAAACTCAATACCTACGCACACGAACACGAATGTAGCCTGTATGAAGCCGCGCAAACCGAAGAAGCTCTAGCATTACTGAACAATACCAACCGCCAACACCTGCAAGCCTTTATGGATATGTTCGGCAGCTACCGCGCCAAAGCCGAAACCAGCGAAGCGGGCGAACTCATCAACAGCCTGCTCAAAGAAATCGACTACGAAAACCACCTGCTTGCCAGCGAAGAGGGGAAAGCCGGCGAAATCAAATGGCGCAACGTCAGCGACTTGACCGGCTGGCTAGAGCGCAAAGGCGAGCAAGACGGCAAAAACATCATCGAACTTGCCCAAACCGTCGCCCTAATGACGCTTTTGGAAGGCAAAAGCGAAGAAGAAGTCGATGCCGTCAAACTCTCAACCCTGCACGCCTCCAAAGGCTTGGAATATCCCTACGTTTTCCTCGTCGGCTGCGAAGAAGGCATCCTGCCGCACAACGACAGCATCGAAGAAGACAACGTCGAAGAAGAACGCCGCCTGATGTACGTCGGCATCACCCGCGCCAAACGCCAGCTTACGCTGACCCACTGCGTCAAACGCAAAAAACAAGGCACATGGCAGTTCCCCGAACCCAGCCGCTTTATAGACGAAATGCCGCAGGAAGACATCAAGATTTTAGGGCGCAAAGGCGGCGAGCCGATTGTGAGCAAGGAAGAGGGCAGAAGCCATCTGGCGGGAATGCTGGATATGTTGGCGGCAAAAGGCAGGAAAATATAAACAGCGCGGCCGCGGAGGCGGTTTGCTGCTCGAAAATTCCCCGGCTTTGTAGGAATATCATCCGCATATCTTCCGTTTACAGTAAGAGGCGGCGGATTCGCATTTGAAGTGCAACTTTCCATAACAGAAAAAGGCCGGTATGCGGCAGCATACGGCCTTTCCTGCAAG